>NZ_BADW01000010.1:0-189303 GCF_000241165.1 Pseudoalteromonas sp. BSi20439 | reverse complement strand
AGGTTTTTTTGTATCTAAAATAGAGCAGAATTACTTCTGTTCTATTTTAGCCCATGAGTCACGCAGACCTACAGTTTGGTTAAATACCACGTTCTCTGATTTAGTATCACGTGAAAAATAGCCGGTACGCTCAAACTGGAAACCTTGCGCAGGCTGTGAATTTGCCAATGAAGGTTCTAGTTTTGCATTAGTAATAACAACTAATGACTCTGGGTTTAATGTGCTTTCAAAATCTTCTGCTGCTGCAGGATTAGGCACACTGAATAAACGGTCATATAAACGTACTTCCGCCGTCACTGACTCAGGTGCTGACACCCAATGAATCACCCCTTTTACCTTACGCCCATCGCTTGGGTTTTTACCCAATGTTTCAGGATCGTAAGTACAGTAAATAGTGGTAATTTCACCGTTATCGTCTTTTTCAACACGCTCGGCTTTAATTACATAAGCGCCACGTAAGCGTACTTCTTTATCAAGTACTAAACGTTTAAATTTATTGTTTGCTTCTTCGCGGAAATCTTCACGTTCAATAAAAATTTCACGAGTAAAAGGCACGTCACGGCGACCCATTTCTTCTTTATTTGGGTGATTAGCAACAGACAATGTTTCAACGGTGTCGGCTTGATAATTCTCAATCACGATTTTAACCGGATCAAGTACAGCCATAGCACGCGGTGCATTTTCGTTTAAGTCATCACGGATACACGCTTCAAGCATACCCATTTCAACCATATTTTCTTGTTTAGTAATACCAATACGTAAACAAAACTCACGAATTGAAGCCGGTGTATAACCTCGACGACGAAGACCCGCAATCGTTGGCATACGCGGGTCATCCCACCCTTCTACCTTGTTATTTACCACTAAGTCATTAAGCTTACGCTTTGACATAATTGTGTATTCAAGGTTTAACCGTGAAAATTCAATTTGCTGTGGGTGGCACTCAAGGCTGATATTATCAAGAACCCAGTCGTAAAGACGACGGTTATCTTGGAATTCTAAGGTACATAATGAATGTGTTATACCTTCTAGCGCATCAGAAATACAATGCGTGAAGTCGTACATTGGGTAAATGCACCATTTATCAGCTGTTTGGTGATGATGTGCAAAACGAACGCGGTAAATAATTGGATCGCGCAGCACCATAAATGAGCTGGCCATATCAATTTTAGCACGTAGAACACATTCACCTTCTTTAAATTCGCCATTACGCATCTTTTCAAATAATGCGAGGTTTTCTTCAATCGAAGTATCGCGATAAGGGCTATTCTTACCTGGCTCTTTTAATGTGCCACGGTATTCACGTGCTTGATCGGCTGTTAAAAAACACACATACGCTAAACCTTTTTCAATTAGCTCTACTGCATAGCCGTAAAGCACATCAAAATAGTTTGACGAATATTTAATCTCACCGTCCCAATTAAACCCTAACCACTGTACGTCTTCTTTAATTGAATTAACGTAGTTAATATCTTCTTTTTCTGGGTTTGTATCGTCAAAACGAAGGTTACATAAACCGTTATAGTCTTTGGCGATACCAAAATTTAGGCAAATTGATTTTGCATGGCCAATATGTAAAAAGCCATTTGGTTCTGGTGGAAAACGGGTATGCGTTGTAGCATGTTTTCCACTTGCTAAATCTTCATCAATTCGGGTTCTAATAAAGTTACTTGGGCGATTCTCGATTTCCGCCATAGGAGTATAAACCTCTGTATATTGCGTGATAACAAAACTAATGCATTATTACAAAAACCAAGCGTAACATACAGTAATAGATACGGGTTTATGTTGGTAATTAACAAAGTTTGTTTAATAAGGGATAGTTTATGAACAAAATTTGTTTTAGCGCAATATTTAAGTCATCAAAGCATTCTATAGTATAAAAATAAACCCAACTTACAGGAACGAAAGATGGCTTCATTAAATCAACACCGTGTTTATATCCCAAGCAATGCTAGAGCAAACCATTATTTATTAGCTGAAATCACGCCAAACGATGAGTTTTATAAGAGCTTTAGTAATATTAATGCGTGTTATCAGCGTATTGCTCGCCAACTATTTGCTGCTTGTGATGAATATGAACTTCACAATGTGCATTTACTCGCCAATGATAAACTGCCGGTCGTGCGATTTCATGATGAGTCTTATCAACTTGAAACCGATAAGCAAATGTTGTTTTTCTATAATCCTCGTTACCATGAAGCACATAAACTTCATTACACCGAAGATCAGCAAAGCAAAAAGATTCGCTTACTGTTTTTAGCCACTGGGGATGATATTCGCGCTCACTCCGCCCAATTCCATAATAATGTACAAAAAGTTTTGGATCTTTTACAACAGCAATTATTTGTAGAGCAACCAAGCTTTAAATTACGTGATCATCAGCATTTGACCTATGATTTATTCGCTAAAGAAAAAGGCAATAAAGAAAGTTACGGTTATAAATTAAGAAGTTTATATCCTCGTTATCAATCAAGACAATGCGAGATACCAAGCACACACGCAGAAATGACCTATATCACTTTTTCGATACCGATAACTCGTAATATTAAAACGCAGTTTCAAAGTGAGATTAACAGCCAAACTTATCAGCCGTTCTACACCCACTTTTCAAAACTATTTACCCAGTTATGTGAAGACAATAAACTCACCCACGCTGCAATGGTTGCTAATGGCGCAATGCCAATAATACGCAACAGCCAAGTCGATAGAAATGAAGGAAATGAAGAGCTACAAAAAATTAGTTTTGATATAGAAGATTCAACCCCGCAAATAAAAGTATTTTTTGAAGCCGATAAATTAGTCGAAACACTGCATTTTGTCATTGTTGCAGCTGAGCATAATAAACATGAAATTGGCTATGGTCGTTTTATGAATCAAGTTGAAAAAGCCATACATGGCTTATGTGAGGAGTTAGCAATTAATAAGCAACGCCAAGATTTATCTGTGCGCTTTTTTCAGCATATAAGTTATCCATATTAATTAATCTGAACTCTAGATAACAAAAAGGCTCGCAATTGCGAGCCTTTTTTAAAGAATAAACGCTGATTACCAGCCTGTTTTTTCTTTTAGTGCTTTACCGATTTCAGCAAGTGAACGTACAGTTTTTACGCCCGCAGCTTCTAATGCAGCAAATTTCTCATCAGCAGTACCTTTACCACCAGCGATGATTGCGCCAGCGTGACCCATACGCTTACCTTCTGGTGCAGTAACACCAGCAATGTAAGAAACAACAGGTTTAGTAACGTTAGCTTTGATGTACTCTGCAGCTTCTTCTTCCGCAGTACCACCAATTTCACCAATCATTACGATTGCTTCAGTTTGTGGATCTTTTTCGAACAATTCTAGAACGTCGATAAAGTTAGTACCTGGAATTGGATCACCACCAATACCAACACAAGAAGACTGACCAAAACCAGCATCTGTAGTTTGCTTAACTGCTTCGTACGTTAACGTACCAGAACGAGAAACAATACCTACTTTACCAGGCTTGTGGATGTGACCAGGCATGATACCAATCTTAGTCTCACCAGGAGTGATAACACCTGGACAGTTTGGACCGATCATACGAGTACCTGTTTGATCTAGTTTAACTTTAACGTCAACCATATCAAGTGTAGGAATACCTTCAGTGATACAAACAATCAGCTCGATACCAGCATCGATAGCTTCTAAGATTGCATCTTTACAGAAAGGTGCTGGTACGTAAATCACAGATGCAGTTGCACCTGTTGCTTCTACAGCGTCACGTACTGTGTTAAATACTGGAAGACCAAGGTGCGTTTGACCGCCTTTACCTGGGCTTACACCACCAACCATTTGTGTACCGTACTCAAGCGCTTGCTCTGAGTGGAAAGTACCTTGACCACCAGTGAAACCTTGACAGATAACTTTTGTATCTTTATTGATTAATACAGACATTATTTGCCCTCCGCAGCAGCAACAACTTTTTCAGCCGCGTCTGTTAATGATTCAGCAGCGATGATGTTAAGATCAGACTTAGCAAGTACTTCACGGCCTAATTCAGCATTAGTACCTTCTAAACGTACAACTACTGGAACTGTTACACCTACTTCTTTAACTGCGCCAATGATGCCTTCAGCAATCATGTCACAACGAACGATTCCGCCGAAGATGTTAACTAAAACAGCTTTAACGTTGTCATCTGAAAGGATGATTTTGAATGCTTCAGAAACACGTTCTTTAGTCGCGCCGCCACCAACATCTAGGAAGTTAGCTGGCTTGCCACCGTGTAGGTTTACGATGTCCATAGTACCCATTGCTAGGCCTGCACCGTTAACCATACAACCTACGTTACCATCTAGGGCTACGTAGTTAAGCTCGAAGCTTGCTGCGTGAGCTTCACGTGCATCTTCTTGAGATGGATCGTGCATTTCACGGATTTTAGGTTGACGGTAAAGTGCATTACCATCGATACCAATTTTACCATCTAGACAGTGAAGGTTACCTTCATCTGTGATTACTAGTGGGTTGATTTCAAGTAATGCGAAATCGAAATCGTTGAACATGTTGCCAAGACCCATAAAGATCTTAACGAACTGTTTCATTTGTGTTGGGTTAAGACCCAATTTAAAACCAAGCTCACGAGCTTGGTAAGCTTGAGGACCTACTAAAGGATCAATCTCAGCTTTGTGGATAAGTTCTGGTGTTTCTTCAGCAACAGTTTCAATTTCAACGCCGCCTTCAGTAGACGCCATGAACACAACTTTACGAGAAGCACGGTCAACAACAGCACCTAGGTACAGTTCGTTTGCGATATCTGTACAGCTTTCTACTAAAATTTTAGCAACTGGCTGGCCTTTCTCGTCTGTTTGGTAAGTAACTAGGTTTTTACCTAACCAGTTAGCTGCAAACGCTTTAACTTCGTCGATAGTTTTAACTAGCTTTACACCGCCAGCTTTACCACGCCCACCTGCGTGAACCTGAGTTTTAACAACCCACATATCGCCGCCAATTTTTTCAGCAGCTGCTGCAGCTTCTTCAGGTGTATCGCAAGCGAAACCTTGAGAAACTGGTAAACCATATTCGGCAAAAAGTTGTTTTGCCTGATACTCATGCAAATTCATGATGCTTTATCCAATTTTTTATATTAAAAGAGCTGAATATTTATGCAAATAAACAACTATCCCAAATTGCGTGCCTAGTATAGATCTCATGGCGCTACATGAAAACCCCAGTATGACCTTAGGCGCAAAAAAAAAGCTGTGATTTTAACTCACAGCTTATATTTCATACTACTTAATTAAACATCTAGCAGTAAACGTGTTGGATCTTCAAGTAACTCTTTAATTGTTACTAAGAAACCAACTGATTCTTTACCATCGATTTGGCGATGATCGTAAGATAACGCTAAATACATCATAGGTAAGATTTCAACTTTACCATTAACAGCCATTGGACGATCTTGGATTTTGTGCATTCCTAAGATTGAAGACTGCGGTAAGTTAATGATTGGTGTTGATAGTAATGAGCCGAATACACCACCGTTAGTAATAGTGAAATTACCGCCAGTCATATCGTCAAGTGTTAGCTTGCCATCACGACCTTTAAGAGCTAGCTCACGAATACCTTTTTCGATTTCTGCAACTGATAATTTGTCACAATCTTTAAGTACTGGCGTTACCAAGCCACGTGGCGTAGAAACAGCAATACTGATGTCGAAATAGTTGTGATAAACAATATCATCGCCATCAATTGATGCATTTACATCTGGGAAACGCTTTAACGCTTCAGTTACCGCTTTAACGTAGAAAGACATGAAACCTAAACGGATACCGTGACGCTTTTCAAATACTTCTTGGTACTGCTTACGAAGATCCATTATTGGCTTCATATTAACTTCGTTAAACGTGGTTAACATTGCAGTTGAGTTTTTCGCTTCAAGAAGACGATTAGCAATGGTTTTACGTAAACGTGTCATAGGCACACGTTTTTGAGTACGGTCACCCATTGGTGCTGCTGGTGCTGCTTCTGCTTTCGCTGCTGGAGCAGGTGCTTTTAAGAATTGATCTACATCTTCTTTAGTCACACGGCCATTTTTACCTGAACCTTTTATTTTTGAAGCATCTAGGCCTTTCTCAGCAATTAAACGACGCACTGATGGCGTTAACACATCTGAACTATCGCTTGAGCTTTCTTCTTTGGCTGCTGGTGCATCCGCTTTAGCTTCAGATTTAGCTGGTGCAGCGCCTGCTTTTACCTTACCAATTACTTGCTCACCAAGAACGGTATCGCCTTCGTCATGGATTATTTCACCCATAACGCCGTCTTCTTGGGCAACAACTTCAAGTACAACTTTATCTGTTTCAATATCTACCAAGTTTTGGTCGCGTGTTACGGCGTCGCCTGGTTGAACATGCCAAGTAGCAATTGTTGCATCTGCAACTGATTCTGGAAGTACAGGTACTTTAATATCCACTTCTTTACCTTCTGATGCTGGTGCTGATTGCGCCGCAGGCGCGTCTTCTGATTTATCTGATGCTGAGTCATCTTCTTTTGACTCTTTAGTTGCCGGTGCTTCATCTGCATCGCCAATTAAACCGATCACTTGGTCGCCAAGTACCGTAGCACCCTCTTCTTGTGAAATTTCAGTGATTACACCATCGTTTTGTGCAACCACTTCTAAAACCACTTTGTCTGTTTCAATATCTACTAAGTTTTGGTCACGGCTTACTTTGTCGCCAACACTTACATGCCATGTAGCAACGGAAGCATCTGCAACCGACTCAGGAAGAACAGGAACTTTAATCTCTGTGCTCATTGCTTATCCTTTCTTTTCTATAGTAAGCGCGTCGGCAACGAGCGCTTGTTGTTCTTTAGTATGTACTGACATATAACCACATGCAGGTGATGCTGAGGCTTTACGACCAGCATATTTTAATTTTGCATCTTGTGGAATTGCATCAATAAAGTGATGTTGAGAACAATACCAAGCGCCTTGGTTTTGTGGCTCTTCCTGACACCATACAAAATCTTTAACATGCTGATAACGTTCTATAATCGTCTTCATTTCGTCATGTGGGAACGGGTATAGCTGTTCAACACGAACAATAGCAATGTTGTCTTGCTCAAGCTTACGACGCTCTTGTAATAATTCGTAGTAAACTTTACCACTACAAAATACAACGCGTTCTACTTTCTTCGCATCAATATCATCAATTTCATCGATCACATTGTGGAATACACCCTCAGAAAGCTCTTCAAGTGATGATGTAGCTAATGGGTGACGTAGCAATGATTTTGGCGTCATAACAATCAGTGGACGACGAAGAGGTCTTACCGATTGACGACGAAGCATTGCATAAACTTGTGCCGGTGTTGATGGTACACACACTTGCATATTATGATCAGCACAAAGCTGTAAGAAACGCTCAAGACGCGCAGAGCTATGCTCAGGACCTTGGCCTTCATAACCATGTGGCAATAAACACGTTAGGCCACATAGACGGCCCCACTTTTGCTCGCCTGAACTTAAGAACTGGTCGAATACAACCTGTGCACCATTGGCGAAATCACCAAATTGCGCTTCCCACAGAACAAGTGAAGTCGGCTCTGCAGTTGCATAACCATATTCAAATGCTAATACCGCTTCTTCAGATAAAACCGAATCAAATACTTCAAATGTACCTTGATCTTCACTGATGTTTTGTAGCGGCAAGTACGTTGCACCGTCTTTTTGGCCATGAACAACGGCATGGCGATGGAAGAAGGTACCACGGCCAGAATCTTGACCTGTTAGGCGAATATCCGTGCCTTCAGCAGCAATAGTTGCATACGCTAAAGTTTCTGCCATACCCCAATCAAGTGGTTTTTCACCGGCTGCCATTGCTTTACGATCATCGTATATTTTCTTAACACGTGACTGTGCTTTGTGATCTTCAGGGTAACTGGCAACAATGTTACCAAGTTCTTTAAGCTTCTCTACAGAAACAGATGCATCGTAGTCAACATTCCAATCATGACCAACGTATTTAGCCCAATCAGAAGAGTGTGACGTTTCTGGTTGAATTTCTTCAACCACACAGTTGCCATCATCTAAGCCATTACGGTAATCATCAGCAAGCGCTTTGACTTCATCTTCTGTAAAAGAACCTTCTGAAATTAACTGATCGGCATAAATTAAGCGCGGAACTGGATGCTTTTTGATTTTTTGATACATAACAGGCTGTGTAGCATTTGGCTCATCAGCTTCGTTATGACCATGGCGACGGTAACAAACAAGGTCAATCACTACATCACGCTTAAACTGGTTTCTAAAATCAAGCGCTAATTGCGTAACAAACGCAACCGCTTCAGGATCATCAGAGTTTACGTGGAAAATTGGTGACTGGACCATTTTTGCAATATCAGTACAGTAATCAGTAGAGCGAACATCGTCTTGTTTGCTTGTTGTAAAACCAACTTGGTTATTAACAACGATACGAATACTACCACCACAACTAAATGCATTAGTTTGTGATAAATTAAACGTTTCTTGTACAACACCCTGACCTGCAATTGCAGAGTCGCCGTGAATAGTAATAGGAAGTGCTTTACTGCCCGTTTTGTCGTTTAGACGATCAAGACGTGCGCGTACAGAACCCATTACTACAGGATTTACGATTTCTAAGTGCGATGGATTAAACGCAAGTGCCATATGCACATTGCCGCCTTTAGTCGCGAAATCTGAAGAGTAACCCATGTGATACTTAACATCACCCGAGCTTAATGTGTCTTTGTGTTTACCAGCAAACTCATCAAATAACTCTGATGGATTTTTACCAAGCACGTTCACAAGTACATTTAAACGACCGCGGTGAGCCATGCCGATTACGGCTTCTTTTTGGCCACTTTCACCCGCGCGGTGTATAAGCTCTTTAAGCATAGGTACTAACGCATCACCACCTTCAAGTGAGAAACGCTTAGCACCCGGGAACTTAGCCCCTAAATATTTTTCAAGACCATCAGCCGCTGTTAATCCTTTTAGGATACGTAGCTTTTCATTTTTATCGAATTTTGGCCTAGACTGAACAGACTCTAAACGCTGTTGTAACCAACGTTTCTCTTCTGTTGATGTGATGTGCATATACTCGGCGCCAATAGAACCACAATATGTAGTTTTTAGTGCTTGGTATAACTCACCTAAAGGCATAGTATCGCGGCCTACGGCAAACGATCCTACGTTAAATTCGCGGTCAAAGTCAGCATTTGATAAGTCGTGGTACTCTAGCTCTAAATCTCGTACACGCTCTCGTTGCCAAATACCTAATGGATCTAGGTTCGCATTTTGGTGTCCACGAAAACGGAAAGCATTAATAAGTTGCAGAACTTTAACCTGTTTAAGGTCACCGCCGCTGCCCTCTGCTACCACTACTTCTCTATGCTTGTTTTTAGCAAGCGCCGCAAATTGTGAACGAACTTCTGAATGTTTTACTTCAACATCCACACCATCTACTTTTGGTAATTGTTCGAACACTTCTCGCCATTCTTCTGGCACCGAAGTCGCATCGTCTAAATACGCTTCATAAAGCTCTTCAACATAAGCAACGTTACCGCCGTTTAAATGTGAAGATTCTAGCCATGCCTTCATCACACCTTCGTGCATTTATAAGCCCTTTTTTTTAGCGCAGAAATTAATAGTTATATAACAAGATGGCTAATAAATATTAGCCATCTTTCGTCTACCAGAAATTAAACCGAGCGGTTTAATAACATAGATTTTATTTGCCCAATTGCTTTAGTCGGGTTAAGACCCTTAGGACAAACGCTAACACAGTTCATGATACTGTGGCAACGGAACACACTGAATGCATCGTCTAAGTCGGCTAAACGCTCTTCTGTTGCAGTATCTCGGCTATCAGCTAAGAAACGGTAAGCATGAAGAAGGCCTGCTGGACCTATAAACTTATCTGGATTCCACCAGAAAGAAGGACACGATGTAGAACAACATGCACATAAAATACACTCATAAAGCCCATCTAATTTATCACGCTCTTCAATAGATTGAAGACGTTCGCCTGCAGCAGGCTCGTCATTAATTAAATAAGGTTTTACTTTTTCGTATTGAGTGTAGAACTGACTCATGTCAATAACAAGGTCACGGACAACAGGAAGTCCAGGTAATGGACGTACTACGATTTTACCTTTGCCATTTTTTTGTAGCGTAGATAAAGGAGTAATACATGCTAACCCATTCTTACCATTCATGTTTACACCGTCTGAACCACACACACCTTCACGGCATGAACGACGGAATGATAAAGTTGGATCTTGCTCTTTTAATAATAAAAGTGCATCCAATACCATCATGTCTTGGCCTTCCTCAGTTTGCAAAGTGTAGTCTTGCATACGAGGTGCGTTGTCAACATCTGGATTGTAACGATAAACTGAAAATTGTACTTGTGCCATCGTCTCGCTCCTAGTAGGTACGTGCTTTAGGTGGGAAAGCTTCACGTAGCTTAGGCTCGTAGTTTACTTTACGCTTGCTCATTTCATCCGTTACCGGATTGAATACTGAGTGACATAACCAGTTTTCGTCATCACGATCTGGGAAGTCAAAGCGAGAGTGTGCGCCACGGCTTTCAGTACGGAAGTTTGCAGCTACTGCAGTTGAGTAAGCTGTTTCCATTAAGTTGTCTAATTCTAAACATTCAATACGCATGGTGTTGAAGTCTGATGATTTATCATCAAGACGTGCATGCTGTAGACGTTCACGAATTTCTTTAAGCTCAGTAAGACCCGTAGCCATTGAGTCACCTTCACGGAATACCGAGAAGTTAAGCTGCATACACTGTTGTAGGTCTTTCTTGATTTGTACTGGGTCTTCGCCTTGACCAACTGTTGAGCTTTCCCAACGGTTAAATCGAGCTAAAGACGCTTCTAAATCAGACTCAGAAGCTGCTTTAGAGATTTCAACGTCATTTAGGTACTTACCTAGGAAGTTACCAGCAGCACGACCAAATACAACTAAATCAAGTAATGAGTTACCACCAAGGCGGTTAGCACCGTGTACAGATACACATGCAATCTCACCAACCGCAAATAAACCTTGAACTACTTTTTCGTTGCCAGCGGCATCGATATTTAGTACTTGACCATTTACGTTAGTAGGTACACCACCCATCATGTAGTGACATGTTGGGATAACTGGAATTGGTTCTTTTGCAGGATCAACGTGAGCAAATGTTTTAGCAAGATCACATACACCAGGAAGGCGTAAGTTAAGCGTTTCTTCGCCTAAGTGGTCAAGTTTCAACTTAAGGTGAGGACCCCAAGGACCATCACAACCACGACCTTCACGAATTTCTGTCATCATTGAACGAGCAACAACGTCACGAGATGCTAAATCTTTAGCATTTGGTGCATAGCGCTCCATGAAGCGTTCGCCATCTTTATTTAAAAGATAACCACCTTCACCACGACAACCTTCAGTTACTAGCGTACCAGCACCTGCGATACCTGTCGGATGGAACTGCCACATTTCCATGTCTTGCATAGAAATACCAGCACGAGTCGCCATACCAACACCGTCACCAGTGTTAATGTGAGCATTAGTTGTTGATGCGAAAATACGACCTGCACCACCAGTAGCTAACACAACTGCTTTTGATTTGAAGAAAGTGATTTCACCTGTTTCAATTTCAATTGCTGTACAACCTACTACATCGCCATTATCGTTTTTAACTAAATCAAGTGCATACCATTCTGAGAACACATTTGTTTTGTTTTTAACGTTTTGTTGATAAAGAAGGTGTAATAATGCGTGACCAGTACGGTCAGCAGCTGCTGCTGTACGTGCAGCTTGTTCACCACCAAAGTTTTTCGATTGACCACCGAAAGGACGTTGGTAAACACGGCCATTTTCAAAACGAGAAAATGGTAAACCCATGTTTTCTAATTCAGTAATAGCTTCTGGGCCTGTATTACACATGTATTCGATAGCGTCTTGGTCACCGATAAAATCGGAGCCTTTAACGGTATCATACATATGCCATTCCCAGTTATCTTCATGTGAATTACCTAGCGCTACTGTAATACCACCTTGAGCAGATACAGTGTGTGAGCGTGTCGGGAAAACTTTAGAGATTAGCGCACATGTTTTGCCAGATTCAGTAATAGCAAGAGCAGCGCGCATACCTGCACCACCGGCACCAATTACTACGGCGTCAAATTCACGAACAGAATATTTCACTTAAACACCCCATAAAACGATTAAACCTACAGCTACGTAAGCGATAGCCATTAGGTTTAGTACAAAGCCTAAAAAAGCACGCAATTTAGCGCCCTTTACATAGTCGGTTAGAACCTGCCAAAGGCCAATACGGGTATGAACCATAATGCAAACTAGGGTAATTAATGTCGCCCCTTTCATTGCTAGGTTAGAGAATAGGCCTGTCCAGGCGTCATATGTGACTTCTGGCATCGCTAAAAAATAGCCGATAATAAAAATTGCATACGCACTGATTATTAATGCCGTTGTGCGTAAAGATACATAATCTTGTACGCCATCACGTTTAAGAGTTGCTTGATTTAAGACCATATCCACACCCCTGCCAATACAGCAAACACAACGCCAAGTGCCATCGCAATTTTAGCGCTAGTGTTGCCTGATTCAAGTTCTTCCCAATGCCCCATGTCCATAATAATATGACGGATACCACCAATAAGGTGATAACCCAATACAGAAAGGGTGCCCCAAGCTATAAATTTGGCAATGAATCCGTTAAACAGACCCTTGACGAATTCAAAACCTTCAGCTGAAGAAAGAGACTCTGACCAAGCCCAAATGACAAACGTTAAAGCAAAAAATAATGCAACACCGGTGACGCGGTGAAAAATTGAAGCTTTAGCCGTTGCCGGCATAGATATAGTTGTTAGATCTAGATTTACAGGTCTTTGCTTTTTCACAGTTACTTGCCCATCTTGCCCGCAGTGGGGCTCATCTACTTGTTTTTCTAAAACCCACCAAGTGTTTCTGGTGGAACTATCAAAATAAACGTATTAATACCAATAAAGTTCACTTTTTATGAAAAATATTATGTAAAAAAAGTTTACCCAAATACTAATTGGTTAAAAACCTCCGATAGTATATATAGCCGGAGACTCTTTTACAATTCTTGTTTACTTTGAGACGTTTGCGAATTAGCCAATGGTATAATATTCAATCTATACCGAATATTTATTATACATATGTGCATAATACTTATAAAAATTGACTTTATACCCCTCTTTCACGTTAAAATGTAAAGATGTGCTTAGAATAGATTTTAGAATATAAAAAATCAGAATAGTTATCTTAATAGGAGATACATAGATGGCAGATAAGAAAGCCACAGTCCATATTGATGGGCTAGATCCAATCGAACTTCCAATTTATCAAGGTACTGCTGGCCAAGATGTAATTGATGTACGTACACTCGGCTCACATGGTCACTTTACTTATGACCCAGGTTTCATGTCGACTGGTTCTTGTGAATCTACCATCACTTACATCGATGGTGGTAAAGGTGTTTTACTACACCGTGGTTACCCAATCGAGCAGTTAGCAGAAAGCTCTAACTACATTGAGTTATGTTACTTACTTTTAAACGGTGAGTTACCAACTAAAGAGCAATACGATGATTTTGCTACAAAAATCACTCGTAGCACTATGCTAGATGAGAAAATCGCAAACTTCTTCCAAGGTTTCCGTTTTGATGCTCACCCAATGGCAATGCTATGTGGTGTTGTTGGTGCTTTATCTTCTTTTTATCATGAAGATCTTGATATCACTGACGCAGTTCAACGTAAAACAAGCGCTATTAAATTAGTTGCTAAGTTACCAACAATTGCAGCAATGGCATACAAAACAAACATCGGTCAACCGTTTGTATACCCACGCAATGATCTGAGCTATGCAGAAAACTTCTTACACATGATGTTCTCTGTTCCTGCTGAAGAATACAAAGTAAACCCAGTAACAGCTAAAGCAATGGATAAAATCTTTATGCTTCATGCTGACCACGAACAGAATGCTTCAACGTCAACAGTACGTTTAGCAGGTTCTTCTGGTGCTAACCCTTATGCATGTATTGCTGCGGGTATTGCATCTCTTTGGGGCCCTGCTCACGGCGGTGCTAACGAAGCATGTTTAAACATGTTAGAAGAAATTGGCTCAGTTGATCGTATTGACGAATACGTAGCAAAAGCAAAAGATAAAGCGGATCCGTTCCGTCTTATGGGCTTTGGACACCGTGTTTACAAAAACTTCGACCCACGTGCAACCGTAATGCGTCAAACGTGTCATGAAGTATTAGCAGAGCTAAACATTCAAGATCCATTGCTTGATATTGCTATGAAGCTTGAGCAAATTGCACTTGAAGACCCATACTTTGTTGAGAAGAAACTATACCCTAACGTAGATTTCTACTCAGGTATTATCTTAAAAGCGATTGGTATTCCTACTAGCATGTTCACTGTAATTTTTGCAATGGCACGTACTGTAGGTTGGATCTCACACTGGGACGAGATGCTTTCTCAACCTGGCCACAAGATCAGCCGCCCACGTCAGCTTTACACAGGTGAAACAGCCCGTGATTACAAAGCAACTGACAAGCGCTAAGCTTTAAAGTTAGTTTAAAAGGCCGCTTTTGCGGCCTTTTTTATTACACGTTACTTGAGAATTATCTTAAACCGATTACAATTCCTGCCCAAATTGATTAACTTTATGAGCCTATGTCTGTGTCCTCGTTTGATCCTAAAACAATCCGTAATGATTTCCCTACCCTAAATCAGACAATCAATGGTTACCCTTTGGTTTATTTAGACTCGGCAGCAACAACACAAAAGCCACAATGCGTGATTGACGCTACTAACGAGTTTTACACCTATCAGAATGCAAATGTTCATCGCGGCCGTCATACCCTTAGTGAGCAAGCTACAACGGCTTATGAGCTAGTACGTCAACGCGTTGCTGATTATTTTCAGGTAAGCGGTAATGAAATTGTTTGGACTAAAGGCGCTACTGAGGCGATTAACTTAGTTGCACATGGCCTAAGAAATACATTAACAACTGACGACACCATTTTAATTAGCCCAATCGAGCATCACGCGAATATTGTGCCATGGCAAGAACTTGCGGCATACACTGGAGCAACCTTAAAAGTGCTGCCACTCAATGACGATGCCACCTTTGATATTAGCCAGTGTTGTGACGTGATTAAACTTACCAAGCCTGCGCTGCTAGCTATTACACAAGCCTCTAATGCGCTGGGCAATATTACCGATTTAACTCCGCTGATAACCGCTGCGAAGGCAGTAAATGCGTTAACTTTAGTCGATGGCGCACAAGGCGCTCTGCATTTAAGACCTAATTTAATAAAGCTTGATTGTGATTTTTACGTGTTTTCAGCTCACAAAATGTTGGGGCCAACAGGATTAGGCGGTTTATATGGCCGCTACAGCACACTTAATGCATTATCGCCTTACCAAACAGGCGGTGAAATGATTGAAAAAGTGACCCTAACGCAAAGCACTTATCGTGACGCTCCCGCTAAGTTTGAAGCAGGAACACCGAATATAGCCGGTGTTTTAGGCTTCGGTGCGGCGCTTGAGTATATAATTGCACTTGATCAGCAAACATTAAAGCACTATGAACAACAGTTGTTTATTTATGCAGCGAACGCACTGAATCAAATAGACGGTATTAGTATCTATAGCGACCTAAAATCGAACATTGGTACATTGTGCTTTAATTATAAAAATGAACATCCGTATGATCTGGCAACTTTACTTGACGGCTATGGTATTGCAGTGCGAAGTGGTCATCATTGTACCCAACCATTAATGACCCATTTGAAACTAAATGGCTCACTCAGAGCGAGTTTTGCATTTTATAATACGACTAAAGATGTAGACCAATTTATTACTGCGCTTAAAGAATGCATCGCTTTATTAGACTAATTTGGATAAATAATGACTCAGACATACCAACGGGTAAGTAAAAACATTGAAAGCAGTGCAAGCTGGCAACAGAAATACCGTGAAATTATGTTACTTGGCAAAACACTCCCACCACTTGCCGATATATTAAAAACCGACGATGCGCTCGTGCAAGGCTGTGAGAGTAAAGTGTGGATGTTTGTTGAATTTGACCTAACCGAGAATGCGTTGGTTGTGATTGGTGATTCTGATACGCGCATAGTGAAAGGCTTATTGGCGTTAATTTTAGCCCTGTATAACGGTTTAACACCAGAAGAGGTGTTAAACGTTAATGCCTATGAAGAATTTGAAAAACTTGGCTTAATTAGCCACTTAAGCGCTTCTCGCGGCAATGGAGTAAAAGCCATGGTTGAAAAAATACAAACCTTAGCCAAACAAAAAGCGCGTTAAGCGCTTTTTATAACAGTATAATAAGCAGCTTGTAGTTAAATATTTAAACGTGCACGCTTATCTAAATATTTTCTCACTGCTTTAGCGGCAACAAAGAATCCAAAACTTCCAGTGATCATCGTCACTGATCCAAAGCCATTATTACAGTCCATATTCATACTGCCATCTGCATTTTGTTTCGCATGACACACATTGCCATCGCTACCTGGATAAACAAGCTGCTCTGTTGAATATACACAGTCAATATTAAATTTACGTTTTGGGTTAGAGCTAAAATTATATTGCTTACGCAAAATATAACGTACTTTTGCAAGTAATGGATCTTGGGTGGTTTTTGCCACATCACCAAAAGTAATTTGACTCGGATCGGTTTGCCCACCTGCACCGCCCGTGGTAATTATAGGCAATTTATTACGCTTACAGTGCGCGATTAACGCCGCTTTTTCTTTTACCGCATCTATACAATCTATTACATAATCAAAGCCTTGAATATGCTCTTGAATATTATCAAGGGTAATAAAATCGTCAATCACATTCACTATACACTCAGGGTTTATCAGCTCGCAGCGCGCCTTCATAGCATCCACTTTAGCTTCGCCTATTGTACCTGTTAAGGCATGAATTTGACGATTGACATTGGTTGCGCAAATATCATCTAAATCAATTAAGGTGATTTTACCCACACCGGTACGCGCTAGTGCTTCAGCAGTCCAACTGCCTACACCACCAATACCCACAACACAAAAATGTGCTTGCTGTAACCACTCAAATTGCTGTTGACCATATAGTCGTTTAATACCACCAAAGCGGATATCAGTTACTTGTTCACTCATTTACCAATCCAATTTCCACGGCGTTTGCCAAGAATCAAAATCTTGATGTTTTATTAATTGCGCATACTCTTCACCAGATTGTGGCAACAGGGTATGTTGTATTTTTTGCCCTTTCCAATTAAAATCCAGCGCAAATGCATGTAAATAGGTACGCTCTGCAGGGCTCCCTGCATAACTCGCATCACCCATTATGGGGGCACCCAAACTCTTTAATGCCACCCTAAGCTGATGAGTTTTTCCCGAATAGGGTTTTAATAAGTAAGCTCTAAAACCGCTTTTAAAGCTAAACGAATAAAAACGTGTAATAGCAGGGTTACTTTGTGAGTTTAATAATTTATACGTGCCACGGCGAGACTTAGCCATATCACCTTTAACCCAGCCTTGCTTTTTTTTAGGCTTGGTATCACTGACCGCTAGATAAAACTTATTAATCGCGTGCTGGGTAAATAATTGCGTAAATTCAGCTGCTGCCGCTTTGCTTCGCGCGAGTATAATCAACCCAGAGGTGACTTTATCTAAACGGTGTACTGCAAATAATTTTTCGTTTAACTGTTGCTCAGCTAGTACCACAAAACCGGGACCTTCCTCAGAGTGAAAATTGAGCCCTTGCGGTTTATTTATGATGTAAAAATCATCATGCGTATATTGCACTTTTAATACAGGCGTTTGTGTTGTGTTCACGCGCTTTTACTTTGAATATGGGCAACCACTTTAGCCAAATCTTCTGGTGTGTCGACTCCTGCATGAGGGGTAACTAATGCTTGCTCTATTTTAATTGCATAACCATGGTATAGCACGCGTAACTGCTCTAACGATTCAAGTAGTTCTAATGGTGAAACACTTAATTCAATATATTGCTTTATAAATCCTGCACGGTAAGCATAAATACCCACGTGACGTTGAAAAGGCGCTAAATTCAGTGGTTGCTGCTCTGCCATCATGGTACTCCTATCAAAAGGAATACTCGCTCTTGAAAAGTACAAGGCATTTTTATTAATGTCACTGACCACTTTAACCGCATTAGGATTAAACACTTCATCACGCTCTTCGATAGCAACACTTAAGGTTGCCATTGGTGCAATTGATTGCGCTAATAATGTCGCCACTTGCGATACGTTATCAGGGGATAACAAAGGTTCATCACCTTGTACATTTACCACGATAGTGTCATCGGCTAAATTAAGTAAATCCACCACCTCGGCTAAGCGCTCTGTACCTGATTGATGATCTTCACGTGTCATCAAAACGTTACTAGTAAAACGTTTAGCAGCATCAAACACTTTTTGATGATCGGTGGCAATAACCACCTTGCTAGCTCCTGACAAACAGGCTTTTTCATACACATGCTGTATCATTGGTTTGCCACAAATATCAGCGAGCGGTTTACCTGGTAAACGCGTAGAAGCGTAACGCGCAGGGATAACAACTACGAATTCCACTTTTCTACCTCTTCAAGAGACAATTCTCGGGCTTCGTTTTCAAGCAATACCGGAATATCATCGCGTACAGGGTAAGCTAGTTTTGCTGCAGTGCTGATCAGCTCTTGGTTTTCTTTATCAAAGCGCAACTTACCTTTACATACAGGGCAAGCAATAATTTCGAGTAACTTAGTGTCAAAGGCCATGATGGATCCCTTTTTCTTTTAATAATAAATTTAATGTGTTTATTACTGCTGCAGTTGGCTGAGCGTCAACTGGCAAGTAATACCAATTCGGCTTTGCAAAATCACGGCACTTAACCGCATCTTTTTCTGTCATTAATATACAGTCATCACCAAATTGAGCAAAATCATCAGCACTGTAAGCATAATGATCGCGAAAGTGATGCGTAGACAGTAACTTAATACCTTGTGCTTGCAGTGAAGCCTCAAAACGACCTGGGTTACCAATCGCACTTACCGCGTGCGCAGCCTTTAAGGGCGTCGTTATATCAGTATTATCGGCAACACGTTTAATAACTGATGGTTGCAAGCGATAACTAAATTCTTGCTCAGAGCCATTTTCAATGACTAAATCTACACTGTTTAAACGAGAGGCGGTTTCACGAAGTGGTCCTGCTGGCATTAAAAAGCCATTACCAAATTTTCTTTCGCTATCAACAATACAACATTCTATACTGCGCGCCATTTTGTAATGCTGCATGCCATCATCTGAAATAATCACATCAAGCTTGAAATGTTTATTGAGCATTTCTATATTGTGCTGCCTATTTGGCCCCACAACTAACGGACATTGTAAACGGTTAAATAAAAGTACCGGCTCATCCCCAGCCTCTAAAGTAGTCGTATTGGCAGTCACTAATAATGGGTAATGAGCTGCTTTCCCACCATAGCCGCGACTAATTAAACCAACGGATAAACCTTGGGCGATTAAGTGATCATGCAGCCATAATACAAATGGAGTTTTACCATTGCCGCCAACGCTTATATTACCAACCACAATAACCGGTGTTTTGCTGATAAACGATTTAAAAATGCCGAACTTGTAGCAGTATTTACGCAGCAAAGAAATACAGCCAAAAATAGCGGACAGTGGTAATAGCAATAACGTAATTAAACTAAAAGGTTTGTACCAGCTTTGCTCTATTTTACTCACCCCTGCTCACCAAACTGCATTTTACAAAGAGCTGAGTAGGTACCATCGTTAGCCAGTAATTGAGTATGCGTGCCACTTTCTATCACTGTACCGTTATCAATCACATAGATACGGTCACTGTTTTCAATAGTCGATAGCCTATGAGCGATAACAATAGAGGTTTTATCTTTCATTAATGTATCAAGGGCATGTTGAATAAGCTTTTCAGACTCTGTATCCAAGGCCGAGGTCGCTTCATCTAAAATTAAAATAGGTGCGTCTTTTAAAATAGCACGGGCAATCGCAATACGTTGGCGTTGACCGCCTGAAAGCATTACCCCGTTCTCACCAACCATAGTATTAAGTTGCTCGGGTAAGTCTTTTACAAACTCCCACACATGAGCTTGCTTCGCAACGGTGTGAAGCTCTTCGATAGAGATTTCTCGTTGTAAACCATAACAAATATTATTGGCAATCGTGTCATTAAATAGCACCACTTGTTGCGACACTAACGCAAATTGACGGCGAAGATCAGTAAGCTTATATTCATTAAGAGCAACGCCATCGAGTAAAATTTCGCTTGGCGCTTCTAAGTCATAATATCGGGGTAACAAATTAGAAATTGTTGATTTACCCGAGCCAGAGCGGCCAACAAGCGCAATACTCTCACCGGCTTTAATGTTCAGTGATAAATCGTTAAGCACCGCTTCATCCTTGGTTGGGTATTTAAAGGTCACGTTTTTTACCTCAATATGCCCTTTTACCTTATCAACCGGTAAAGTACCCGTGTCTTTTTCTATTTCTTCATCAAGTACTAAAAAAACACTCTGCGCAGCTGAAATACCACGCTGTAAATCGCTGTTAACATTAGCCAATTGTTTTAGTGGGCGCAGTAACATCATCATTGATGAAATAAGCACTACAAAATCACCAGAGCTAATGCTGTCTATCATTGAGGGCATAGAGACAACCCATAAAATAACAGCCATTGCACTGGCGGCTAAAATTTGAATAATAGAGACACTTAACGCCTTAGTCGCATCCATTTTGATACGTTGCTGGCGATTATGATTATTAATTTTAGAAAATTGATCAATTTCTTGCGTTTGGCCACCAAAGCCATGGATCACCTTGTGACCACTCAGCATTTGCTCTGAGCTACGTGTTACCTGTCCCATAGCAGACTGAATATTTTTCGAGATATGACGAAAACGTTTAGATACCACGGCTACTATGATGGCTACCAGTGGGATAATCACTAAAAAGATTAACGATAGTTGCCAACTGGTATAAAACATCAAAGCGAGTAAAAACACCACAAAAGCGCCTTCACGCACTACAATAAGCAAAGCTTTGGTAATTGCTTGTTGAACTTGCTCAGTATCAAAGGTAATTTTTGAAATAAGATCGCCCGTCGAATTTTTATCGTGAAAGGATACCGGTAAATGTAAAATGTGCTCAAACAATTCTTGGCGCAGCGCTCTCACTACTTGTGAGCCTACATAGCTTAAACAGTACGATGACATAAAGTTAAATACGCCACGCCCGATAACCAGCGCAATAACAACAAATGGCGCATAAGTAAGTACCTGACTGTTACGCTCATTTAAACCTTCATCGATAAACGGCTTCATCAGTTGAATGAATAATGCATCCATACCTGAGTAACCTATCATTCCAATAATCGCGACGATGGCAACCGTCTTATAGGCGCCAACGTAAGAAACAAGCCGTTTATAAATTTGTGTAGTACTTTGTTCCATAACACTCTCTAAAACCAGTAACAGCCCCTATTGTATCCTTAGCAACAGCAAAACAAAACGTCAATCTTTGATAAACCAATAACTTTCCGCCCCTCTTGCAGTAGTCAGCTCTAGGTGCTTAGCATAAAAATCAACCCGAATTTGTCCTACATCACCGGTGCTATATTGTTTGGCGTGTATTTCACTATAACGCTTGACCACTGCTTTATTTGGAAATTGCCACTGACCTTGATACGCACTTGAATGAATCACAAATGTTGGGTTTACGGCCTTAATAAACTCGACACTGGAGGAACTATCACTGCCGTGATGAGGACTTAACAAAACGGTACTTTGTAAATCATCCCCTTTTTTAATTAATTTAGACTCCCTCGCCTTTGATATATCACCAGTGAGAAGCACACTGTGGTTTGCACTTGAGATTTTAACGACACAGGAATTATCATTACTGTTATTAAACTCCTCTTTTGCAAAGGTTTGAATACTCAAGCCTTTGAAGTCTATCGTTGTTGCTATGCAGTCGTTATATACACCACTTGGATGAAAATAATCAAAGCTCCATGCATAGCCAGCCGCTTTAAAATGCGCAACACCTCCGGCATGGTCGTTATCTTGATGACTCACAATCGCGGTACTTACCATTAGATTATGGGCATCAATATAGGGTAGTAATACACTAGGCACACGACTAAAGCGATTAAAGTAACTTGGGCCAAAGTCATAAATAAACGCGTGCTTGTCTTTTTCTATCAGTACCATTAGTCCATGTCCCACATCAAATACATTCAGCCGCCAAAGGCTAGTTTGGGTAAAGTAATGGTTAAACAGTAAAGTCAAAAGCGGAATGCACGCCAGTAAGCGAAGCTCAATAAAGTAAAGTAACGGAACAGCACTATAAAGCAGCACCACAGTGGTTATACTTACCTGACCGACATTAAGCCATCGTATGTGCTGAGGTATTGCCTGCAACATTTGATAAATATAGGTCAGTGGAAAATCATACAACACAATAAATGCGTACCAATCGGTTAATAATCCCAGCAACACACTTAAAAATAAAGCGGGCATTAATACAAAAGATAAAATGGGAATAGCGACAAGATTTAAAGCTAAACCCGCTAAACTCACGCCATTAAAAAAGTATAATGACAGCGGTAGCAAGCCAATAAATAATCCCAGTTGAATAACAGCAAGAGTGCGAATATTGGCCAGTAGTGTATGACCTCGCAGCGGAAACTGCTTTAAAACCATAAAAATGATACATACCGCTAAAAATGAAAAATACAGACCAGGATTAAGCAAACTAAATGGATTAATCGCTAAAATAATAACCAACGCATATAAAATACTGCGCCACCTCAATGATTGCTTTGCCAAGTAATAAAGCAATAAATAACAGCCCAACATAATTAAAGCGCGGGTTGCGGAGATGATGAAATCACTCAAGTAAACATATAAGAATGCGACTATAAAACCAGCAGCACTATAAAAAATAGAAACATTTAAGGCTTGATTTAGTTCAGGTTTAACCAACTTAAGACAAAACCGTGTAACAAAATAACAAAAACCAAACACTAGAGAGATATGTAATCCAGAAATCGCCAACAAATGACTTAACCCAAGGCTCTGCATTAACTCTTTATGCTCGAATGTCATTAATGACTTATCGCCAGTTAACAGCACATAATAGAGCCAATTCAGCTCAGCATTATTTACCAACTTTTTGACATAGGCTCTATAAGCTGACACCGCATTACTTTTTTGAGAGCTTTTAATATTAAGCTGTTTATTGAGCACTGTACCTTTAAACGCTATCTTTTGGGTAAAAGCATAAAGCTGATTATCAAAAACAGTAAAATTCTTAATGGATCTATAGTTTTTAAGTCTCACTTGAGCATTAAAAGCATCACCAGATTGAATTGGTTGTGCAAAATTAATACTTAATAAGGCATAAGGTGTCCTAAAGTGACTATATTCTCTGTCTTCCAAACGCGTTATTTTAACTTTTACATATTGGGGAGGTTTAGCAGAAATAACCTCTTCGACCACAACACCGACAGAGTAAGCATATTTTTCGTGCTGTTCAGGCAATTCAAATGAATAAAACAAGATAAAATGTGCTGCTACACAACAAATACCGCAAATAAAGCCTAACAATACAGTTAAAAACGGCTTAAAATACGTGCTCACAATGAGGATTGAAATTGTGATAACTGTAAATTCAAGGGTTTGATAATAAAACACGGTAACAACGACACCGACAACAAATCCAAGACTCATCCACACAGACGTAAATGGTTGCTTTAAATGGCTAAAAAAACGATCCAACGGTTTTTACCTGATCCAAATAAAATTAGACATCACAAATCACTAAAAATATTTGGTCGTCTTTTACATGATGCTAACCTTTGGCATTTAAATAGACGTTCAGCACGCGGTGCTTTTGCCGTTGGACTTTTCTTTGCATTCATCCCTGTTCCTTTTCAAATGGTGCTAGCAGCTGCCGCAGCCATAATCTTAAGAGTAAATTTACCTATTTCTGTTGCTTTAGTATGGATCACTAACCCACTTACAATGCCACCTATTTTTTACGGCTCATACTTGGTTGGCACATTAGTACTTAATCAACCGGAGCAACATTTTGCGTTTGAGGCAAGTTGGGCATGGTTTATAGAAAGTTTAACGACAATTGGCCCCGCTTTTTTAGTCGGTTCACTTGTGTGTGCATCTATTGCTAGTGTTATTGGTTATTTTGGTATTGATTTGATTTGGCGCCGCTCAGTGAGACGAGCTTGGACATCGAGAAATAACTAGCGCCTACTCCATCAAGTGCTTCTGTTTATATTACTATAGAACAAAAAAAACCAACTTAACAAGTTGGTTTTTTTATAAACGAATAGCTGTAATTAGAAACGATAAACGCGTCTTAATCCAACTAAAGGTAGCAGTAATAAACCAAACCATGAAAAACTGGCTGAGCTACGTTCATAAAACTCTGCATCTGGGGCTTTACAGTTTTCAACTTCACCATTAGGGATAGGCGAAAGCTTTACCGCCACTGCAACACTTTCATATTGAATATTGCCATTAATGTCGGTTACGACTTCGCCTAGTGAGTTTAGTTTTTCAACCGTTTTAGTTGCCACACCGAATACTTCGTTGCTTTCATTAATTGATTTCGCTTCGACCATTTTATAACTAAAACTAGTTTCACCATCACTGTCATAACACGGTAGTAGAGTATTCAAGTTAGTGATTTTGTCATCACCAATTTTATAAATAAATGCTTCAGAGCGTCTTGAACTCGCTGTTTCACCAACATCACCTTCACCTACAATGTAACCTTGATTATTAATATCATTTGCATATGAGCTTGAGCTAATAAAATAATCTTCAGGGAACACGGTCGTGTTTGTATTTATATCATGGTAGAAAAGTTTGTTTCTTAAGGAACCTTCAATACGTTTAGTAGCATAACCTGCAATAATGTCATTATCATTGATTGCAAATGCTTTACCTGCTTGCCAATCATCTTGCTGGTTTATAAAATCAACCACTTCACCGTCTTTAAAATACGTTGGCATAGTTAAAATAGTCGCATCGCGATCAAAATAACGGGTGTTAGAAAAACCGACTGCAACGCCATTTTTGTTAACCGCTAAGGCGTTACTAATAAACGGATTATTGTCTTCGTCTTCTTTTGGAGTAAGCGCTAGACCTAACAGCTCTGTTGAAGTGACATTAAAAGCACTATCTAGAGTCCATTTAACCGCTGTTTTATTGAATAAACCACGCGTACTTCGACTATTCAGTGATTCAATACAAGCCATTACTGGCTCATCAAGGCCATCACAATTATCAGTAATTGTAGTTTGTCTTTCAGTCGGAATACTAACTGAAACATTACCAACAACAATATAACCTGTGTCAGTGGCAACAATATCAGACGCTTTACTCGTCCCACCATGTTCAGTAAATTCTGGAACAAGTGGCACTTCTACGCCGCCCTCAGAAATTAAAATACCACGCTCTATAAACTCTCGGGTAAACCAAGTTTCTTCAACTGTTTCACCATCTGGTGTAAAAGTGATTTTATCAAACGGTGCACTGCCCCAACCCACGGTAGTACCGTCCTGTGCAACTGCATTATAAAAGTTGCTAGTCGAGCGCGTTAATCCGTCATAATCAACTGAAGCAACATCAAATAAAGATTGCTCTGTTATTACACCACTGCTGTAATTTGTAGCAACAATAGAGCTAATTTTTTGGTATTCAAAGTTAGTAGATAAGTTTGACAAAAAACGAACCATAAAAGTATGCGCATCAGCATTGGTATAAATAGCGTCGTTGTTTTCGATATCACCAAGTGTAAACGTAATTTCTTTATCACTTAGTTCAAATGAATTTACTTCATTTCTGTAAGCGTTATTAATTAAACTATCGGTAAAATCAATATAACTAATATCAATTGGGATATTGTATAAGCCATTAGCAAGCCCAATGACATGTCCGTTTTCACTCACATCGGTAACATAAGTATGTTTTGCGTTTTCAAAGTTACCTAACTCCGTTAACGCATAGGTTGCACTTAATGCCGATGTACTCAGTGTTGCTAAAACACTGGCCGCGAGTAATTTATATTTCATTTTATTCCTTACTACTGATTCTTTAATTCTTCAAGTTCTTCCCAACGCTCAAAAGCGGCTTCAAGGTCAGACTCAAGTTGGGCTAAATGGTTCAATTCCTTGGCTGTTATATCACTGTCTTGCTTGAAAAAATCTTCGTGACTTACTCGTTCTTGTTGTTTTTCAAGCTCAGCTTCAAGTTGTTCCATTTTATTAGGTAGTTGCTCTAGTTCAAGTTTTAATTTGTAAGAGAGTTTATTTGCTTTGTTATTGCTTTTAACTGGCGTTGGCTCTGTTTTTTCAACTTTTTTTACTGGCTGCTGTTGCTGCTGCTTTTGCTGCTCTGCTAAATAGTTGGTATACGCTTCATAATCACTGTAGCCGCCAACTATATCAGTGACTTTGCCGTTCCCTTCAAATGCCCAAACACTCGAACAGGTATTATCAATAAACTCTCGGTCATGGCTAACAATCAGCACAGTACCTTGATATTGATTAATAATATCTTCAAGGAGTTCTAATGTTTCTATATCTAGGTCATTTGTTGGCTCATCAAGCACTAATATATTTGAAGGTTTCAAAAATAGTTTGGCTAATAACAACCTGTTTTTTTCACCACCTGAAAGTGCTTTTACCGGTGTGCGAGCGCGTGCCGGCGGGAATAAAAAGTCTTGTAAATAGCCTAACACATGACGTGAGCGCCCGCCCATCATCACCTCTTGCTTACCTTCAGCAACGTTATCTTGAACGGTCGCTTCTTCATCAAGTTTTTCACGGTACTGATCGAAATAAGCAAACTCTAAATTAACACCTTGCTTTATTTCACCACTGTCTGCTTTTAAATCGCCAAATAGTAATTTTAATAGCGTTGTTTTACCTATGCCGTTAGGGCCTACCAAGCCGATACGGTCGCCACGCATTACTAAGGTAGAGAAGTCATCAGCTATCACTTTGTCTTTAAATGCATGATTTAAGTGTTTCGCTTCAAATACTAACTTACCTGAACGATCGGCTGTTTCAATATTGAAATCAGTTTTGCCTACCTGATCCACACGCTGTTTGCGTTCATTACGTAATTGTTTCAGCTCACGAACACGGCCTTCGTTACGAGTACGACGGGCTTTAACACCCTGGCGGATCCATGCCTCTTCTTCCGCTAAACGTTTATCGAACAATGCATTTTGTGTTTCTTCTACTTTTAAATCATGCGCTTTTTGTTCTAAATAAGTGGCATAATCACCAGGATAAGAAATTAGCTTACCGCGATCTAAATCTAAAATACGTGTAGCAACAGCTCGAATAAATGCACGGTCATGAGATATAAATACAATGCCGCCTTTAAATTCTTTTAGAAATTGCTCTAACCACATTACACTTGTCATATCCAAGTGGTTAGTAGGCTCATCGAGCAGTAATAAATCAGGCTCACTCACTAAAGCACGCGCTAATGCAACTTTACGTAACCAACCACCAGAAAGCGACTCAAGTTTCGCATCAGGAGTTAGCTCTAATTGAGTAAGTACAAGCTGAATTCGGCTATCAAAACGCCAGCCATCTGCCGCCTCTAATTTATTAGATAAACGCTCTAATTTATTTAATAGTTGATCAGTGCAATCTGTTTGCAATTGTGTGCTTACATGATGAAAATCAATGAGTAAGTTAGCAATTTCGGGCATACCTTGGGCAACGTAATCAAATACAGTGCCACTTGCCCCTTTAGGTGGATCTTGCTCTAAACGCGATATTTTTAAACTACCAACTTGGTTTATTTCGCCATCATCAAGTATTACTTGACCGTCGAGTACTTTTAAAAGCGTTGATTTACCTGCACCATTGCGACCTACAATACACACACGTTCGCCACTTTCGATTACTGCATCTGCATTATCAAGTAATGGGTGTGTACCGTAAGCTAATTGTGCTTTTGAAATTCTAATTAAATCCATAGTTAATCTTTACTCTTATTCTGCTTGCGCTAAAAACTGCTGCGCCTGAGGTGCAGTAAAAGGCCAAAATAATTGTTGGCCTTGTTGATTTTTTAAAACCGGAATGCTTATTTGATACTCTAAAATTAATGCGTCATCGCTCATAATATCAATAAGTTGTAATTCATCGGTTGATGAAAGTAACGGTTTTAACAGCTGCTCTGCTTGCTCGCACAAGTGGCAGCCGTCGGTGTGATATAAAATCCACTTAGCCATGTTTAATTAACCAGCTATTATGAATTTTTTTATTTCGTTTAAAGTCAGGAGATAAGGTTTTTTCAGAAATATTTTCTGCTTTTAACCCTAACCCCATCAAGCCAACTTCATCCATTACAAAACCGCGTTTATTATTAGAGAATATTAGCGTACCCGATGGGCTCAATATTTTTTTAACCCAAGTTAACAGCTTAATGTGGTCGTTTTGCACATCAAACGCGTCTTTCATTCGTTTAGAATTTGAAAAAGTAGGCGGATCTAAAAAGATCAGGTCATACTGCCCTTGTGCATACTCTAGCCATTTTAAACAATCTGCTTGCTCAAAACGATAACGTGTATTGCTAATATCGTTAAGCGCAAAGTTATCTTGACCCCACTTTAAGTAGGTTTTAGATAAATCAACGGTAGTAATCGCTTTTGCGCCACCAATGGCTGCATGAACTGAGGCGGTTCCTGTGTATGCAAACAGGTTCAAAAAGCGCTTATCTTTTGCGTTTTCTTGAATGTAACGACGTGCAAGGCGATGATCTAAAAATAGCCCCGTGTCTAAGTAGTCAAATAAATTAACTTTAAACTTAGCACCAAACTCTTCTACTACCATGGTTCTATTTTGCTTAGCCATGGGTGTATATTGCTCTTCACCTTTTTGCTTTTTACGTACTTTTACAGCAATGTTTTCAGGTGCAATATCAAGTTGTTGTGCTGTCAAGCTAATAACATCTTGTAAACGCTTCTCAGAGGTTTTTTCATCAATCTCTTTCGGTGCTGCGTATTCAAAAATAACCGCTGAATCACCATAAATATCAACCGCAACGTTGTATTCAGGAATATCTGCATCGTAAACACGATACGCATGGACTTGATTTTGCTTAAGCCAATTTTTTAAGCCTTGCTTGTTCTTTTTCAGGCGATTAGCAAATGCCATCGAGCCTTCGAAGTTTAAAGCGGGTTTGTCATCAGAGGTAAGGCTGACTTGCTTGTCATCAAGCTGATACAGGTTTAATTCAACATCAAGGGGGCCATTTTTAAATTTATAGCGTTTTTGCTTCACTAATTTAAGTAATTTAAACAGGCTTTCATCCATGCCCAGTAGAGCGAGCTTCCAATGATTAAAGTGCTTTTTAAAACCAACACCTAAACTACGATGCAAGTTTACAAGTTCAGCCATAGAACCAATACGCTCACCATAAGGTAAGTTTGAAATAACAACACCCGGTAATTTTGCAACGCTCGTCAGTTTTGTCGCATCGCTTTGCTTAAATTTAATCACCGTATCAAGCTCGGCGCGTTTTGCATTGGCAATCGCTTTATCAAGTACTTGTGCATCGTAATCATGGCCAATTAGCCATAATTTAGGATCAGTAATATTCGCTAAAAGCTGCTCTTTAAGTTCTTTGAATTTTGCCACTCTAAAGCTAGGTAAACGCTCAAACGCAAACCCTTCACGGAATAATCCAGGCGCTTCATTACGTGCCATACCCGCCGCTTCAATTAAAATAGTACCAGCGCCACAACATGGATCGAATAGCGGTTGATTGACATTTTCAAGCCAGCCACTGCGTTTTATTATTGCCGCAGCTAAATGCTCTTTAATTGGTGCTTTACCTTGGCCTTGGCGGTATCCACGCTCTGATAAACGCGGCCCTGAGTAATCAATATAAAGTGAAACACCGTGACGATTTAAACGGGCAACTACTCGCACATTGGCATCTTGCTTATCAACATTTGGGCGCTGTTCAAATAAATCGTTAAAGTAATCAACAATGGCATCTTTAATCACTAGACCTGAAAATTGGGTATTTTTAAGTGAATCGTTTGTGCCATTAAAGTCAACTGCAAAAGTTTGTGTTGGACCAAACCACTCTTGCCAAGGTTGCAAGCGTGCAAATTTATACAAGCTGTCTTTGTCATTTACGCCTTCTTTTTCTTCAATAAGCATAAGTACACGCGTAGCAAAGCGTGTTGATAAACACACCTTTTGCGCTAGCAATGAGTCAGCCTCAAAGCGAACAGAACCCACAGTTTGTTTTGACACCGTAGCGCCAAGTTCTGTAAGTTCATCAACCAATAAATTTTCGATTCCGATAGAAGTAAGTGCGATAAATTGCAAAGTAAAAACCCTTAATAGCTAATTGCGCGGGATTATAACATAGGTTTGCGTACAAATACGCCATAAACAAGCCCTAGAGACTAAATTAGGCTAAGCTGTTTGACTATCGTACTGTGAGGTAATGAGGGGGAAAACACGATTGTTTAATACGCGGATCACTTCAAACTGGGCAAGTGATAAATTGCCGTCAAGTGCAAAAGTTTCGCTTAAATTTATACAAACAGAAGCATCAGGGCAATGCTCTACAATTAAGAACTCACCTGTTTGTGACTCAGAGCTTAAGTTTATAACCGCTTCAGTACTGGGCGTACTACCGGTATATGGTTTAAAAAACCAACTTTTTGCTAACACAGGCTTTAGTTGAAATTTAACTGCCGTTGCATTAAGGGCTATTTGGCATAACTGAGCAGAGTTCCATAAATTAAACTGCTCAAGATAATAATAGACTTGCTCATAAAAAGCCGCATCTTCAAGGCTGAAGTAAGGATTTTTAAAAGCGCAATCAGTTAATTGTCTAAGCTTATAAGGTGTGCAAAGTTGCATATCGTCATTTAAATCAAGCAGTAAGCGGTTTTTCTCAGCGCATGCTATCCATTGCCATTGCTTTGACGCTTGTAACATTTGCTCCTCCCTACTTAGTACTTAAAAAAATAAAATAAGACAATAAGCTTAGAGTATAGCTGCTTTTGACCATTTTTAAAACGTCTTTTTAGAACATTTATCGAACGATCAAAAGCTTACATAACTGATCCTTATAAGTGGTTAATGATCGACTTTACCAATTGCGGTCCTTTGTATATAAAACCGGTATAAACTTGGACTAAATCTGCACCCGCATCAAACTTTTCTTTTGCTGATTGAGCGTCATCAATACCACCCACACCAATAATAGGTAACTGATTATTTGTTAAGCGCTTGATTTCAGAAACAACATGGGTTGAACGCTCTCTAACTGGCGCACCGGATAAACCGCCTGCCTCATCAGCATATTGCTGACCTTGAACTAAACTGCGCTCTAAGGTGGTATTTGTGGCTATAACACCATCAATTTTATTATTTAATAATGACTCACTGACTTGTTCAATTTGAATTGGATCTAAGTCTGGTGCAATTTTAACCAGCATAGGCACTTGTTTATTATGCTTTGCAATTAAATCAAGCTGTTCATTTTTTAGACTTTGCAATAAATCATCTAATGCTGCGCCATATTGTAGGTCTCGTAGGCCCGGTGTATTGGGTGATGAAATGTTTACAGTAATATAGGATGCATGCTCAAACACTTTTCGCATACAGTGAATGTAGTCGTCTTTACCCTGCTCATTTGGGGTATCTTTATTTTTGCCGATATTAATACCTAAAATGCCATCGTACTTAGCTGCTTTTACATTATTAACTAAATTATCAACACCTTTGTTATTAAAGCCCATACGATTAATTATCGCATTTGACTGTGGCAATCTAAACATACGAGGCTTATCGTTACCCGCTTGAGGACGCGGTGTTACTGTACCCACTTCAACAAAACCAAAGCCCATTTGGGCAAAGGCATCGATACACTCGGCGTTTTTATCTAGGCCTGCAGCAAGTCCTACTGGGTTTTTAAATTCCAAACCTAAAAAATTTACCGGCTTATTAGCAACACTTTGTGCCCATGCCGCACTTAATGGTGTGTTAGCAAAGCGACGTAAGTTGTTAAGAGCAAAATCATGTGCCCACTCCGCATCACGGGTAAACATAAAACGGCGAGCTAAATCGTAGAACATGAATATAATCCTCTTAAAATTGTAGACAAAAAAATACCTCAGACAAGGCTGAGGTATTATATAACAAAAACTGTTTAACGATTAGTTTTAATCAATAGCAGTTTGTTACTTTGCTGATGTATCACAATTGTGACCAAGCAACATAAGCTCTCTTAATGCGACAGAAAACTTTGCAAAATCATGGCTTTGCGATGTTTTAAACTCTGTCAGCATTTGCTTCCAACGTTGAAGCAACAGATCTTGACTATCCATCCATTGTTCAATTTGGCCATCTACATCACTGTTTTCACCTTCAAAGCTGTTTAATACAACTTCTGACAAGGTGCGTTGCTGCCAATCTAACTCTTCACGATATGACGCACGCGCTAATGCCTGCCAATGGTTAGAAACCGGTTGATTAGTGATTTGATCTAAGAACCAATGTAGTCCCATTTGCGCACCTAATTTAAAGTAAGTGTGCGACACCATATCGATTTTACGATTAGAGTTTTGTGCAATTTGCGTTAAATCCATTACCGAGAATAAGCTTGATAACGATACAATACGCTGTGCAATATCAGCACGTACACCGCTTTGCGTTAGTTCTTCACGCGCACTTACAATACGATCGCTTTCTGTTTTAACGATGTATTTAGTTAAGTTTTCACTTAAATCTGCAAATGTTGGTGAGAATATTTCGATCGCTTGCTCAATTGATTGTGCTTTGGTGCGATGACGCAGGAACCAACGTGTTGCACGGCGAACTGTACGGCGTAATTGGTATAACATTTCTGTTTGTACGCTTGATGGTATCTTATTATCAAGATCACTAATAGATAACCATGTTTCACGCATTTGGAAAATTTCACTTGCGATTGAGTAACACAATGCAATTTCAGCTTCATTTGCACCGGTTTCTTCATTCATACGCACCATAAAGTTTAAGCCCATATCATTAACAATATTATTTGCTAACTTAGTGGCAATAATCTCTTTGCGTAGCGGATGATTATCCATTGCATCATTAAATTTCTCACGTAATGGACGCGGGAATGATTTAACTAATAACTGACGGTAATACGGGTTTTCTGTAATTTCATCAGTGACTAATGACTCTTTGAGCACCATTTTCGCATAAGAAACCAATACAGATAACTCAGGGCGCGTTAAATCTTTACCTGCGGCGGCGCGTTCTGCCAGCTCTTCATCAGTAGGAATAAACTCAATTGCACGGTCTAGCTTGCCATCTTTTTCAAGCGCATGGATAAAGCGTACTTTTTCTTTAAGCGTAGAGGTTCCTTTCGATTGAGTAATCGATAAAGTGTGCGTTTGACGATAACAATCTTTAAGTACTAATTCAGACACTTCATCAGTCATTGAATAAAGTAGTTCGTCACGTTGCTTACGCGTTAAGTCGCCTTCCGCAACTAAACCATTGAGTAAAATTTTAATATTTACTTCGTTATCTGAACACGCAACCCCACCTACGTTATCGATAAAGTCAGTATTTACGCGACCGCCTTGAGTTGCAAACTCAATACGACCTAGTTGGGTTGCACCTAAGTTACCACCTTCACCAAATACTTTAGCACCAAGGTCTTTACCATTTATGCGCAGCGCATCGTTTGCACGATCCCCAACATCGGCATCAGTTTCTTTAGAATGCTTAATGTAAGTACCGATACCGCCATTCCACAATAAATCATAGTTCATCATTAATGATGCTTTGATCAACTCATTTGGCGTCATGCTGGCTTTTTTAGTGCCTAACATCTTTTTCATTTCAGGGGTCAGCGTAATCGACTTAGCAGCACGCGAGAAGATACCACCACCGCTTGAGATTAACTCTTTATTGTAATCTTCCCATGATGAACGTGGTAATTTAAATAAACGTTCACGCTCTGGGTAAGAAGCTGCTGCATCTGGGTTTGGATCAACGAAAATATGTAAGTGATTAAATGCCACTTGCAAGCGAATATGCTTTGATAACAGCATACCATTACCAAATACGTCACCGGCCATGTCGCCGATAGCAACTGCTGTAAAGTCTGTTGTTTGGCAGTTAATATCCATTTCACGGAAATGACGTTTAACAGACTCCCATGCACCACGCGCTGTGATACCCATTTTTTTATGGTCATAACCTACTGAACCACCTGATGCAAACGCATCACCTAGCCAGAAGTTATATTCGTTTGCGATGCCATTGGCAATGTCAGAGAATGTTGCTGTGCCTTTATCCGCTGCTACTACTAGGTACGCATCGTCTTCATCATGACGAGTAACATCAACAGCAGGTACTATTTCACCGCGGTCAATATTATCTGTAATGTCTAATAAACCACGAATGAAGATTTTATAACATTCTTGGCCTTCTTTAATAAACGCTTCACGTTCACTAGGTAGTTGTTTACATACAAATCCACCTTTAGAACCTACCGGTACAATAACGGTATTTTTTACTTGTTGCGCTTTTACTAAGCCAAGTACTTCTGTACGGAAATCTTCTCGGCGATCTGACCAACGCAACCCACCACGGGCAACTTTACCAAAACGTAAATGCACACCTTCAACACGTGGAGAATAAACAAATATCTCAAACGCTGGAACAGGTAGTGGGACTTCTGGAATTAAACTTGGCTGAATTTTAAGTGAGATGTAAGACTTAAATTTGCCTTCAGCATCTTTTTGGAAGTAGTTAGTACGCAGTGTGGCAACAATCATATCAACGTATAAACGGATAATACGATCATCATCAAGGTTGGCAACGTTTTCTAACTCTGCGTAAATTTCCAAGCCTAGCTTTTCAAGCGTTTTAGCACTTGCAGGGCTTTTTACAGAGAACTTTTTAGAGAATAAGTTTACAATTTTAGCGGCAATATGCGGGTAATTCGCAAAGGTGCTTTCAATATACGTTTGCGAGAAAGTGACCCCAATTTGGCGCATGTATTTTGCGTATGCACGTAAAATTGAAGATTCACGACCCGTTAAACCACCCATTAACACAAGACGGTTAAAGCCATCGTTTTCTAAGCGGTTTGCCCATACACTGGTTAACGCAGCACGAAAACGTGCAGAGATCTTATCAAAATCAGCCATCCCTTTGCTATCAATTAGCATAGAGAAGTCCATGACCCAATTTACGCCACCATCACTGGTTTTAACCGAGTATGGCGTTTCACCTACAACACGTAGACCAAAGTTTTCAAGCATTGGCATAACATCAGATAAATGAATTGGTTCATCTTTATGGAATAAGCTTAAACGCACAATATTGCTGCTTGCTTCTTCTTGTGGACGATAGAACAACATTTCTAACTTATTATCATCGCTTAGCATTTCTAGCTTTTCAATATCGACCACTGCAGCGCTAGGTAATACTTCTTCTTTGTATGAGCGTGCAAAGGCATTGCAATATTTACGGTTTAATTCATTACCACGGGCCTCACCAGCAGATTCAAGTAAGGCTGATTGTAATTTGTCTTCCCAAGTACGAGCGGCTTCTATTAGGTTGTTTTCTATGTCTTTCACGTTATATTCAATATTGTTGTCGGTCACACGAACAGTGTAATGGGTACGCGCCAGTGTAGACTCAGAGAAATAGGTAGTAAATTCGACTTTAACGTCAGAATTAAATGCGTTAGCTAAAATAGCTTGCGTTTCGCGGCGCAGCGCCGTGTTATAACGTTCACGTGGTACATACACCATACAAGATAGGAAGCGACCGTATGCATCTTTGCGAACAAATAAACGACACATGTCGCGTTCTTGAATTTGTAACACGCCCATAGCAACTTCAAGTAGCTCATGTTCGCGAGCTTGCACTAATTCGTCACGTGGGTAGGTTTCTAAGATGTTTAATACCGCTTTGTATGCATGTGTACCCTTAGCAAAATCACACATATCCATAATGCGATTAATCTTGCTTTTAAGAACCGGGACATCAGCAGCGCTGTTGTTATAAAAGTTAGATGAGAATAAACCTATAAAACGGTCTTCACCAATCACATTACCTTTGTCATCAAAACGCTTAACACCCACATAATCAATATAGGCTGGGCGATGAACTCGAGATAATGAATTGGTTTTTGTTAAAATTAATAAGTTACTACTACGTGCTTCTTGACGAGCCACTTCAGGTAACTCAGAAAGCAAACGTGTATGCTCAGCATCTGAGTTTTTCATTAACCCTAAGCTGGTATCCATTTTACCTTTTAATTGATAATCACCTTGGACTGGCGAAAGCTCATATTGGCGGTAACCCATTAATGTAAAGTTGTCTTTTACTAGCCAATCTAAGAACTCAACGGTTTCATTTATTTCGTTATCATTTTTATCTTTGTGGCTTTTAGGTAAGCTTTTGCTAACTGCGATTAGTTTTTCGCGAATAGGCTGCCAATCTTCAACCGCAACCGATACATCAACGAGTACAGATTCAAGTTCTTTTTTGAAAGACTCAATAACAGTAGCATCTGTTTGACGGTCAATTTCTATGAAGAATACTGTTTTTGTTGATGTTGATTCTTGCTCTGCTTTTAAGCTTGATAACCCTGATATTTTATCGTTTTTATCCCGTTGAATTTTCAGTGGGCTATGTAGAAGTAAGTGAGAGGCAATGTTTTCTCGTGTCATGGCCATACGCACAGAGTCAACTAAAAATGGCATATCTTTAGCAATGATCTCTACAATGGTATGCGATGACTGCCAGCCATCTTTTGCCACTTCAGGGTTGAAAACGCGAATAACTGCGTCATCTGATGTATTTTTTTCTAGCGAATTCCAAAGGCTAAGTGCAGCACCATATAAGTCACTGTCGTTGCGATTTGCCAAATCCTCTTTAGACATATTGCTGTACAAGGCTTTGGCGAATTTCTCAACGAGTAACACATTATCAGCGCGAACTTTTTTCTGGATAAGCTTACAGACGTTATCTAAAATAACCGAGGCTTGGCCTTCATTTCGTGTCATTGTATGTTCCTTAATCTATCACTGCTAGTTTAGCAGAGTATTTGTACAGCCATTTATTAGCGTGGAGTCAGTTAAATTCTAACCCTTTTGAAACTAATAAACAGCCTTTTCGATGAAAACATTTTAAGCATTTCAGCTATTTGGTCATCTATTCACAAAATATAGATATAAATGGCCATTACTGGCCATTTTGGAGCAAATTTATTCACCTTATTTTTTCTGGTCAGTCCAGAGCAAGCTGCCAATTGCAGGTAAAAGTAACACTGCGCCCAACATATTTACTAAAAACATGAAGGTAAGCAGAATTCCCATATCAACTTGGAACTTCAAATCAGAAAAAATCCACGTACTTACACCAATCGCTAATGTAATACCGGTAAATAACACCGCACTACCACGTTCAACTAATGCATTACGATAAGCAATACTCAATGGTACGTTTTGTTTTAACTGCCCCATCATCGATGACAAAATATAAATACCGTAATCAACACCAATACCTACACCCAGAGCAATCACTGGTAACGTTGAAACAGTCAGACCAATCTCAAGCTGTACCATCAATGCTTGTGCAAGGGTTGATACTATGTACAAGGGTAATACCACCGCAATTGTTGCTTTTACACTCTTAAAACTAAGTAAGCATAAAATAATAACCGCACCGTAAACATAGAGCATCATGGGTATTTGCGCTGCTGAAACAGACTCATTTGTTGCCGCCATAACACCAACTGGCCCTGATGCCAATTTAAAGGCAAGTTTATCTGTGCCCTCTTCATCGGCAAATTGTTTTACTTTTGCAATCACGTTATCAATTGTTTGTGCTTTGTGATCGTCTAAAAATATAATCACCGGCATTACCGAACAATCACCGTTTAATAACCCTGTACTGGTTTCTACACGTGACGTTGATTGCACTAAGCTGGCAGAATTGCGCGGCAAACTTTGCCACTTTAAATTGCCCTCGTTGTAACCGGCATTGACTGATTGTGCCACTGAGCTCAGGCTCACCGCTGACTGCACGCCCGCTAAGTTTTCAACTTTATATTGAAAACGCGATATACGTTCCATTACATCGTGCTCTGTACAGGCCGCAGGGTATGCTTCCACAATCACTTTTAAAATATCAGACGAAATGGTGTATTTGTCCGATATTAAAAAGGTATCTTGGTTATAACGTGCATCTTGGTGCAATGATGGTGCCCCAGCATGTAAATCACCAATACGCATTTTGTCTGCTTGCCAATAGCCCAGTGCAAATAAAACCAGAGTGAAACCAATAATGATTTTTGCTGTTTTTGGGTCGGTTGCTTTAACCAACAAATCGCGCATTGCATCGAGTATGTTCGGTTTATTAGCATCACCTGATTGAATATGGATGCTGTTTTCAAAGCGCATATACGATGCCCATACAGGCAATAAAATAAGGTTAGTAAATATAATCACTGCCACACCTAAACTCGCAGTAATAGCAAGTTCACGAATAATACCGATATCAATGGTTAATAGGGTTAAAAAGCCAACCGTATCAGATAACAACGCAATCCCGCCAGGCACAAGTAAAGCCCTAAAGCTTGATTGGCAACATATTGCTGTAGACTTACCTTCAGCAACCTTTTTACCAATGGCATTAATCATCTGCACACCGTGGCTTACGCCAATAGCGAACACTAAAAATGGCACTAAGATAGACATAGGATCAAGACCGAAGCCTAAGCTAGAAAGCAATCCTAACTGCCAAATTACCGCAATAATTGAACACACAATCGGTAAGATAGTAAGTTTTAAGCTGCCACAAAATAGCCATACCATGACAAAAGTAAACGCAATTGCAATGGCAAAAAATAATACAACCCCTTTTGCGCCCTCGGCTATATCGCCGGCCATTTTTGCAAAACCAATAATATGAATACTGATCTTTTCGGTACTTAGAGGCTCACGAATTTCGCTTTCTAATTTTTTTGCAAAAGCGAGAGTGTCTAATTTTTCTTGTGTTTGCGGATCAGTCTCTAACAGTTGGGCGGTGACCATGGCACACGAATAATCGCTTGCTATCATACGACCCACTACTTTGGCCTTTTCAATGTTCTCTTTAACAATTCCTAAGCCTTGCTTATCGGCTTTAAAGTTGGCTGGTATAATAGGCCCGCCAGCAAAGCCATCTTCAACGACTTCAACAAAGCGAGCACTAGGTGAAAAAATTGAATTTACTAAGGGACGATTTACTCCTGGAATAAAGTAAAGTTGGTCATGCACAGCTTTTAATTGAGTAAAAAATTCAGGGTTAAAAATATCACCACTGTCATCACATACTGAAATTAAAATACTATTAGCGCCACCAAACTGTTTCTCATGTTTAGTGTATACCTTCATGTATTCATGATTGAGCGGGATATTTTTATTAAATGACGCATCAAGTTGAATCTGTGTTGCTTTAAAAACCAATAAACAGGTGATCAACACAAAACTTATGAGCACCACTAAGCGGTGTCTAAAAATCGCTTTTTCTAAGAAATCTAAAATTGCTTGCATTAAGGGGTCAACTCCTTCACTTTAATGCCATTTTCTGTCGCCAGAATAAGTCTATCTTTAACAATTACACCATCAAGTATTGCCTTACCATCGGCCAATTGCTCGTATGACAACTCATCATCTTTTAGATGAAAAATAACACCGCTATTAGCCAGTAATAGCCATTGTTTATTGTTGTAGTTGATAATGCTATTAATAGTGGCGGTTTTGTCATTTTCTAAATGCTGCCATTGTCCACTGTCGGTTTTATTTACGAAAATATTACCGCGTAGCCCTGCGACGATTTGTTGCGATGAATCAAAAGCAAAACCAAAAAACGAGCCAGGGTAAATTTCATCTAAACGTTGCCAAGTTTGGCCATCGTCATCACTTTTTGCCATTAAGCCCATCTCTCCCACTAGCATTAAACCCGAACTAGTCGGTTCAATGCGATTAAAGTGAGGTAATATAGACGAGGTTTCTATTTCGTAACCCTCAGGATCGGTTTGTTTTAAATCGTTTAAGTACGCTCTATCTTCACTAAATAACAGTGAATCTAAAAAGCGTTTTTGCCAATGTTCGCCGCCATCACTGGTTTGATAAAACATACCGTAGGCGCCCACGGCATAACCATGTAAATCGTCTTTAAAATAAATATCTAAACAGGGTTTATCAAGTGAGAGCTTTGCTTGTTGTAACTGCCAGTTCTCACCACCGTCGGTGGTATTTATAATTGTGGCGTCATGTCCACATGCCCAGCCATTAGAATCATTAGTAAATTCAACCGCTGTTAGTAATACTTGTGTAGGCACTGATTGTGCTTGTTGCCAATTGTTACCATCAACACTTTTAATGACCGTACCGTGCTTACCCACAGCAATGAGCCCTGCTGAGGTTTGTGTGATATCGGTAAGGAGTGTTTTATCTGCATTAATCGCGCTAATCGCACTTAAAGGTGCGTCTTGTGCAAAACTCGCACCGCTTAGAATCAGGCTGGCATAGACCAAATACTTCATAAATTAAATTCGCCTTGAACTGAGGATTTGTTTGTCTGTTATAAAGAGGAAAACCTGTGCGTTAATAGACAAACGCGATGTGAAAGAAAAAAGCACCTAGGAAACTAGGTGCCTGCTTTTATACTATCTGCCAGCGCGACGTAAAGCGCTCGATGTGAACTCATTATCATTAAATGACTGAGAAAAATCATACATCTTTTCTTGGTTATCTAAACCAATGGCTAAGTAGCGACGTGAGTTAAGGTCGTGGTAAACCTCAAGCGTACTCCACTGAGTCGGTACTTCGTAGTAGTTAAGGCCATAAGCCATTGCTACACGATACAGTTGGTCGCGATTATCGTATATATCGGTAACATGTACTTGCCAGCTGTCTTCATCAATGTAGAACACACGTTTTTTATAAATATGGCGCGTGTCATCTTTTAAGTTCGCTTCAACAACCCACACACGGTGTTTTTCATAACGTGTATGCTCTGGGTTGATGTGGCCCGGCTTTAAAATATCATCATAGGTTAGCTTATCACTGTGAAGCTTGTAGCTATTGTATGGGATGTAAAGCTCTTGCTTGCCTTTTAGCGTCCAGTTATAACGATTTGGTGAGCCGTTAAACATGTCAAAATCATCGGTAGTACGTAAGCTATCTGCTGCTGTACCCGGAGCATCATACGCTACATTAGGTGCACGACGAACACGACGCTGACCTGAATTATACGTCCACGCTTGACGCGGCGTTAAAATTTGATCCATGGTTTCATGCACCAATAACGCGGTCCCTGCCAAACGTGCTGGCTCTGTCACTTGCTGTTTAAACTTAAACAAAATATTAGAGTCTTGTAGTTCAGCCGGCGTTGCACTTGGATCAGAATATTTAACTAATAGTTGCTCATCAAAGCCAACATAGTTGTACGACCCCGATGCCGTTGGCGCTGCTTGACCACCAAAGCGCTCAATTGATTGACCACGATAGCGAAGTAAATGGTTCCAAATTGCTTCTAAACCTGTTTTAGGAATTGGAAATGGAATACCAATTGCTGTGTTCTTAATCCCGTTACCGCCTTCAACTAATTCAGCTGTAGTAGCAAATTTCTTTGTCGCATCGTATACAAACTGTGGGTATGACGCTGAACGACGTGTTTTGTAAATAGGCATTTTAAACGTATCTGGGTACGCTTCAAATAATGCTATTTGCCCTGGGCTTAAATTTTCTTTGTACTTATCAATATTGCTTTTATCTATAGTAAACAATACTTCATCAGTTGCGTAAGGGTCTAAGTGGTGCATACCTGGCTCATAACCTGCTGGTGCAGCAGTAATACCACCGTTCCACGCTGGGATTGAACCATCTGCATTAGCTGCTTTTTCTGCCCCAATTGGGCTTAGGTCTTTACCTAGACGCGCAGCTTCTTCTGGACTAATTTTAGCCAGTGCTGTGTGACTTGCAAACAAACTACAAAACGCTGTAGCAATGAGGGTAGGTTTTTTAATCATAATAATGTTACCCCTAGATAGAATATTTTAAGTTAAAAGAAACGTAATCTCGGTCAGAGAAAGTGTTGGTGTCGCCACCACCCCAAAATGAGTTGTAACTTACATCTAAAGACCATGCATTTTGGTAATTAAAGCTCATAGTAGCACCTAGTGACTTACGATCTTCAATGAATAAGAACATTGGGTCCGGCGTATTACCATTAACATCATGCGAGAACACAAAACGAGGTGAAAAGTTAATACCATTGTAAATATTAAAGTAATCACCTTTGGCAATTAAGCGATAACCCCAAGACGACGCCGTAGCAAACGATTTTTGCTCAGGACCATTTGATAAAGCCATATGCAATGCAGAATAGTCTGAACTACCTGGGCCTTGCATAATACCGCTTCGACCAGTACCAGACACATTCAACCGCATTTCATCGTATTCAGGCATATTGTTGATGCGAACACCACCAATTTCACCGACAACTGCCCAGCTATCAGCACCTAATGAAGGGCCGAATAAATGCGTTGCCGTAAACTGTAGCTGTGAAGTATTACGTTCAATGTAACCTTTAGCCAGCTCGCCTGGACCTACAACACTTGCAGCATCACCTTTACTCATTTGCGAAATACCCGCAAATTCAGTGCGTAAATCGGCAATCGCTAATTGCTCAGGCATAGCTGCATAAAGTAATTCTACGTCATCGATTTGTAATGGTTCGTCTTCACGAAAAGTAAACTCACCAGCAAACGCTGTTTCACCAAGTGAAGTGTTAAAGCTTAAACCGTAAAGTTTAATATCTTCAGGGTATTCGTTTGTCGCTTTAGCAAATGCTTTTAAATCAGATACGTTATCAGAGGTAATTTCTGTGGTGGCAATCATCGCTAAATCTTGTTGTATTGATGCTTGCGTGAAATTAGATACGCGACCTGAAATAAGTGGACGACGGCTATGGTAATTTACATGGTAAAGTGCCACTTCTGTATCGTTCCACTCGGGTAAGAACATGCCTAAGCGTAAACCATATTGGCCGCCATCATCAGGTTCGGTTTTTCCATCATAGCCTTTACCTTTAAGGGCAACCTTAGTTGGGTACGCTAAGTACATATTGGCCAGTAATTCTTGTCCAGCTGCACTTGAAGGGTCAATACCTTGGCTCGCAGCCACTTGGCCATAAGTTGCCATCAGGTTATTCAAGTTATCTGTTAAAAACGCTAAGTCAATATCAGGATTTGAGGTAAAACCAAGCTGTACATTTTGTTGATAACCGTTTTCAGCCGCAAAATCATTGGTAGAAAAATAAGTCCCTGCTGCTGGTAAACGTGTTTCATGCCATTGGTATTGATAAAAGCCCTCTAAGGTCATGTTTTCTGTAAGCCCTAATGAGGCCCACAACATACCAACCGGAATAAACGCTTCTTTTAGTTCAGCACCTGGTGCTTTTAATCGGTCAATATCAACCGGGTTTACGTTAATACCATGAGAGATTAATGTACTTTCCCCCCAGTTAACCACTTGTTGACCAACTCGAATAGAAAGCGGGTTTTTGCCTTCATTTAAATCAAAGTTTGCCCACACATACGCATCAAGTAAACGAATGTCAGCACAGCTTTGCTCTTTAGTATCATCATCATCACACGGATCTACACCCTGACCTGATGTTGGATTAACGTAGGCACGATCGCCGTCCATTAATTCAAAATCATAAAAGTACATAAAACGAGTAAATAAGCCGTAGTTATCTTTACTTATTGATAGATCATGCGTGCCTTTTAATAGCTTTGAAAAAGTTTCGCCGCTATCAAAGTTTAAATCGCCTGCATCACCATTATTTGAGTAAGAGCCCGGTTGAGCCCAAACATCTTGAGATGAATAAATTGTATTGATTGCTGGGTTATAACCTGTCCAATCAAATGATGGGTTATTACTTTTACCAATGAGGTTAAAGTCACGGTCTTCTACGCGAATACTTTGCCCATAAGAAAAAGTAGAGTCGAAAGCGATATCAAAACCGCCTACCTCAAATGTTGCAGCCTGTGTCTGTGCTGCTGATAAACCGATAGCCGCAGCTGTTAAGCCGAGTACTATTTTATTTTTAACAAAAAGCGATCTTCTTATCATTTTGGTTCCCCCCTGTCGCGGGTATTTTTTGTGTGATCAAGTTATTGTTTTTAGTGTAATCGTAACGATAGAAGCGAATTAAACAAATTACAAATGGTCGCCTTCAATCAGTTATAAGTTTTTTATTTGTTTAACGTTTACGTATTGGTAAGACGTCATACCAGATAATTTATACACGTAAATTAACAATAGAACAAATCGAAATTAACAAAAAGGCAATATTTGTGTATATCTATATCACAAAAAACAACAGCTAGGCTACTCGTTCGAGACGGATGAACTTGTTTTCATTACTTAAAATAAGTCTAAACCGACCACGAATACCTAAACTAGACATGAAGGGCCGAAGATAATGTGCAGCAAAACGAATTGTTTTGCCGCTATCAGCTGTTACTTGAATTGAGCTATACCGGCCATGGTAATAATCCATGCACTCGTTATAGCTCAAATTTATATAAAAATAATGTTCTATCATGATTTATTGTAAAGCTTTTTCAACCTTTTCAAATAAATCATCGCTTAAACCTTCTAAATTCGAAAGGCGCTCTAATTGCGCTTTCATTGCACTGGCACGGGTTTCATCATAGCGGCGCCATGACATAAACGGCGTTAACATACGTGATGCATTTTGCGGGTTAATCGCATTAAGCTTAATTAATAAATCGCCAAGTAATGTATAACCTTGACCATCTAAGCGATGAAATTGTGCGGTATTAAAGTGCGAAAAACTCCCCACTAATGCACGAACTCGATTCGGATTTGAAAAATCAAAACATGGATGTGTATACAAGGCCTTAATTTTCTCAATGGCATCATCAGCGCTGTTCATTGCTTGTAAAGCAAACCATTTATCCATTACTAGCACATCATGGCGCCATTGGCTGTCAAAATGCGCAAGTAATTGATTTGATAATGGGTGCGCAGCTTTAACTACACTGCTCAAAGCGCCAAGCACATTAGTCATATTTGTTGATGCTGCTGCCTGCTCAATTAAGCTTGCCGCCTTAGCACTGTCTGTTTTTGCTAAATAGTGCAAGCAAAGTTGTTTTAAAGCGCGAATAGCCACCGCTTTGGCACTCACACTACCATCATCGGTGATTGCCTGATAACAACTTAAAAACTCAGTATGTAGTTGTTTGGCAATTTGTTGTTCGAATAGCTCAATATTGGCAATAATGTCATCAACCGGAATAACGTCAAACTCCGCAGCTAAAGTATCAAAACTAGGCAGTTTTAAGAGTTCAGCAATCAGCGCTAAATCACCCTCTCGTTGCGATATTAGCACCCTAAGTGCATCAATAACGGCATCGCTTAGTGGTGCATTACTAGCTGAAATAACGTTTGCCTTGAGTGCATCAATAAACAATTGTTGTTGTGCATCCCAGCGTGAAAAGTCACTGCGTGCAAAACGCATAATATGTAATAAATCAGCTTCAGTGATCTGTTGATTCAAAATACACGGTGCTGAAAAATCTTCTAGCAATACGGCGGTTGGACTGTGTTCAATATTATCAAAATGAAATGTTTGTTTAGCTTGAGTAACATTTAATACGCTATCAACCTTTTTACCTTGGTATTGCAATGCAATACTTTGGCCTTGCTGATCTAAAAGTTCAATCGCAAAAGGAATATGTAACATCGCATTATTAGGCTGATTCAGGGGCGCAAGTTGCTCTATAGTGAGCGTGAAGATTTGTGCACTTTCATCATACGCTTTGGTAACGTTTAAACGTGGTGTCCCACACTGATTATACCAACGCTTAAATTGTGATAAATCAATTGATGATGCATCACTCATTGCCGCAACAAAATCATCGCAGGTAACCGCTTGGCCATCATGACGCTGAAAATACAGTATCATGCCTTTTTGGAAGTTTTCCTCACCCAACAATGTATGCATCATACGAATAACTTCAGCCCCTTTGTCATACACAGTAACGGTGTAAAAGTTATTCATTTCGATGACTTTTTCTGGGCGTATTGGGTGTGCCATTGGGCCGGCATCTTCGCTAAATTGATGAGTGCGCATCACTTTTACCGCGTCAATTCTATTTAGCGCACGAGAGCCTAAATCACTACTAAACTCTTGATCTCTAAATACCGTTAAACCTTCTTTTAAAGACAGCTGAAACCAATCACGACAAGTTACACGATTTCCGGTCCAGTTATGAAAGTACTCGTGGCCAACAATAGACTCAATGGTGTGGTAATCTTTATCGGTTGCCGTTTCTTGATTTGCCAGCACACATTTACTGTTGAAAATGTTTAACCCTTTATTTTCCATTGCTCCCATATTGAAGAAATCAACGGCAACAATCATATAAATATCAAGGTCATACTCTAAATTAAAACGTGACTCATCCCAAGCCATCGCTTTTTTAAGCGACGTCATAGCATGCTCTGTTTTAGGTAAGTTTCCTTTATCGACAAATAACGCTAGGGTGACATCCTTACCACTGCGGGTAGTGTATTTATCGTGTAAAACATCAAAGTCCCCTGCCACTAGAGCAAACAAATAACTCGGCTTTTTGAACGGATCTTGCCATTTTACAAAATGGCGTCCATCTTGCGTTTCACCACTGTCCACTTGGTTACCATTAGAGAGCAAATGCGGAAATGCCGTATCGGCAATAATAGTGACATCAAAAGTTGAAAGTACATCAGGACGGTCCATATAGTAGGTTATTTTTCTAAACCCTTGCGCTTCACATTGAGTACAATAAGCCCCGCCCGATAAGTACAACCCCTCAAGTGATGTGTTTGCTTGCGGTGAAGTTTGCGTCACTATGCTTAACTGACATTCATCAGGCAGATTATTAATGATTAATTGCTGATTTATAATTTTATAATCTGTGAGCTCTGCACCGTCAATCGATAAAGAAATCAAAGTTAAGTCAATGCCATCTAATACCAGTGGTGCATTTGAATCACCCACGCGTTTAAGCGTTAATAAAGCATTTACTTGAGTCGTTAATGGCTGTAAGTCGAAAGTCAGCTCAGTATGCTCGATTGAAAAATCGGGGGCTTTATAGTCTTTTAAATATTCTGCTTGAGGTTTTTGTAGTTCAGTCATGATCACTCCAAAAAAATAGCCCCTTTTAGTGATAAAAGGAGCTACTTAAATTAAGCCGTTTTCTTAGGCTTGATACGCAGTATCTTAATACCTAAGTAAGCATAAATAACGGCTAAGAAAGGATTTATAAGGTTAAAGAAAGCATAAAGCGCATAGTCAAACGGATTGATTAATAGGACACTTTGCATATACGCACCGCAGGTATTCCATGGTATGAGCGGGCTGGTAATTGTACCGCCATCTTCTAGTGTGCGTGACAAATTAACCGGCTTTAACCCGCGTTTTTTATATTCTTCTTTAAACATACGCCCGGGTACAACAATAGCAATATACTGATCTGCTGCGATAATATTGGTACCAATACAGGTAGCAATAGTTGAAGCAATTAATGAACCGGTACTTTTTGCGATTTTAAGAATACTTTTAACAAATATATCAAGTAGACCCGTTTTTTCCATAATCGCACCAAACATAAGTGCCGTCATGATCAACCATGTCGTGGTTAGCATGCCTGACATGCCACCGCCACTGAGTAACGAGTCCATTTTTGCATCACCGGTACTAATAGTAAAACCGTCAAAAAAAGTGGTCCAAACCAGTTTAAAGTAACCAACAAATTCACCTTGGGTCATATCTATTTGGCTAGCAATTAAATCAGATTGAAATAACAATGCCCATACAGCGCCAATGACAGCGCCTATAGAAATAGCCGGAAACGCTGGCATTTTTCTTATTGCTAAGACTAGTAACACAATTAAAGGCACCAACATTTCTAAGCCAATGTTAAAGTTTTGCTGAAGAATTGCAGTTATTTGGTCTATTTGACCAGCCTCTCCCGCTGCTGTCGCGTTAAAGCCCATGAAAACAAAGATGATTAATGCAATTACAAAGCTTGGAACAGTTGTCCATAACATATGGTGAATGTGTTCAAATAAATCAGCGCCAGCAACAGCCGGTGCTAAATTGGTAGTTTCTGATAGTGGGCTAAGCTTATCGCCAAAATAAGCGCCTGATATTACGGCGCCAGCGGTAACTGTCGGCTCTAAACCAAGCCCAGAAGCTACACCAAGTAACGCGACACCTATAGTCGCTGCTGTAGTCCATGAACTACCAATACTCATTGCTACAATGCCACAAATTAAACAACTCGCGGCGTAAAACCAGCTAGGATTGATAATTTGGAGGCCGTAATAAATTAACGTTGGTACGGTTCCTGATAATAGCCAGGTTCCGATTAATGCCCCTACCATGAGTAAGATCAAAATTGCACTAAGAGATAAGGTGATCCCCTCAATCATTGCATCTTCTAATTTTTTCCAGGTGTAGCCATTTTTTAAACCAATTAATGCCGCAGCGAATGTTGCAAACAACAAGGCAATTTGATTGGGACCTGACGATGAGTCATCACCAAATAAGTACACAGCGGCACCTAATAAACAAATTAATACAGTAATTGGAATGAGTGCATCAAGAAACGAGGCACTTTTAAGTGGTTTTTCTTCAATTGGCTTCAAAATATAGACTCCTACACACATTCGATGCATGTTGATTATTTTTATTAGCACGTACGCGCATTTATTGAGCATGCTTGATCTAGCTCAACTTTTGGTAATCAGCAATTATAACAATTTAGCAAATTATCGATAGTAAAAAAGGCGCCTTAGCGCCTTTTTTTTTACTGAATAAAGCCTATGTTAGCGCTTAGCTACGCGACCATATTTAATATAATCTTGTGTAATAAGTGCTGCTTCTTCAAGAAATGGGTCAAGCTCTTCAATTACCTCAGGCACGTCATCTAAATTTTCTAAAGGTTGTTTGCCTAAACGCTTTAAACGCTCGTTAGTGCGTGCTAATGCTCGCGCTTCATTTTCTTCTTTTTCTTTAATACGTTTTTTCTCGACTAAAGAAATTGTTTTACGATCTTTTTCTTCGTTGTAACGAGCGATATCCTCAAACACATAATTAAATTCAGGTTCAGTTTTAATTCGCTCATTGTGCTGTTTTTCAAGCACATTTATAACAGGATTTAAACGCCCTATTTGCTTATACTGTGCTTGTACTATGCTATCCCATGGTAGTGCATTATCTTGCTTACTTTCCCCCCACTCAGCAGGGTCAATAGCCGATGGGAACGTAATATCTGGGATCACCCCTTTATGCTGTGTACTACCACCATTAATGCGGTAAAACTTTGCAATTGTATATTGCACACTACCTAGCGGGTTATCGTATAAATCATAAGCACGTGCGAGGCCTTTATGCTGCTGCACAGTGCCTTTACCAAAGGTTTGTTCACCTATGATAACTGCGCGGCCATAGTCTTGCATTGCCGCTGCAAATATTTCAGATGCAGACGCGCTGTATCTATCAACAAGCACTGTCAGTGGGCCATCGTAATAAGTAATGCCATCACGATCTTTTTGCTCTTCAATGCGATTATTTAATGTATGAATCTGTACCACTGGGCCTTGATCAAAAAACAAGCCTGACAGCTGCGTCGCTTCATATAGCGAACCACCGCCATTTTGACGTAGGTCTATAATAATACCGTCAACTTTTTGCTCTTTTAATTTAGCAAGTTCTACTTTTACATCTTTAGAAAGGTTGTTGTAAAAGCCAGGGATTTCGATTACCCCTATTTTACTAGTCAGATCTGAATAGCTGGCTTCAAATACTTCTGATTTTGCTGCTCGGTCTTCCAGACGAATTTTATCACGGGTTATCTCAACTACCTTTGGCGTACCGTGAGCATCTGCACCCTTTAAATATTGTAAACGTACTTTCGTGCCTTTAGGACCTTTTATAAGATCAACCACGTCATCTAAACGCCAACCAATAACATCAACAAACTCTTCGCCCTCTTGAGCCACACCAATAATGCGATCATCGGCTTTAATTTGCTCAGATTTGTCTGCAGGGCCTCCTGGAACTAGACTACGAATAACCGTGTAGTCTTCATCAGGCGTTAATACTGCGCCAATCCCCTCAAGCTCTAAGTCCATGTCCATTTTAAATTGTTCAGCACGACGAGGTGACAAGTATGAAGTATGCGCTTCAATACTGCGTGCTAGCGAGTTCATTACAATTTGAAATGCGTCTTCAGATTTTGACTGAACAAGGCGTTTTTCTGCGTTTTTATAGCGCTTAGTCAACACCTCTTTAATGCCTGGCCAATCTTTGCCAGTCATTTTTAAACGCAGTGCATCATATTTTACCCGTTCGCGCCAAATTTCATCAAGCTCAGCTTGGGTAGTTGCCCACGGTGCATCTTCGCGGTCATAAAAATATTCATCTTCTTCGTCAAACGTCATTTCGTTTTCAAGTAGCGACAGTGAAAATTCATAACGTTCAAAACGGCGTTTAAGGCTTAAGTTGAAAATATCAAACGTAAACCCTAACTGACCGCTAAGCAGCGCGTTATCAAAACGGTTACGATATAGCTCAAATGAGTCTACATCGCTTTTTAAAAACACGCTTTTATTAAAATCAAGGGATTCGATGTAACGATCAAATACTTTACTCGAAAGCTCATCGTTAAATCGAACGGGTGTGTAATGTGAACGAGTAAATAGATTAGCCACTCGTTTGCTGGCTGTACCGTGCTGACTTTCTTGTTTTAACAAGGGTAAGTCTTCTAATGTTACCGGCTCTACTGCAGCAAATAACGAACCTGAAAACAGCGCAGCAACTAACGGAATGAGCGTAAACTTTTTACTCATACACAACTCCTTAATTTTTTTCGCAACTTAAATAATGTATAAGCTGTCGGCTTTGGTTTTTACTTGCATACCTGTCACTAGTTCAACGTGAACATCGTCTTTGTTTACTTCAGTGATTACTGCATTAACAAGTGCTTGGCCAAGTTTAACTTTAACCTTGTTATTAACCTTGACCTCGCCTGCAGGTAAAGGTTCAACTTTTCCTGAACGCTTAGGCGCAGCGGCTTTGGCAGGTTTTGCTGCAGCTGATGGATTTTTAGCTGAATGCGCTGGCTTCTTCTTAAAAGATTTTGCATCTGAGTCTTGACGTGGGCGTTGCTGCTTTTTGCGCTTTGCCATTTTAGCACGGCTTTCTTCCAACGCTTTTTGTGCGTGGTCGATATGCTCTTGCTCAACTTTCTCGCCTTGATTTCCGTCAAGATCAATACGGAACTCAGATTTAGTAACCGCTTCAAGATAGCGCCAGTTAGATGTGTATTTTCTAAGTGCTTGGCGTACTTGTGTTTTACTAACTTTTTCAGACCCTTCAATACGCTCAGCGATATCTTTAAAGATACCTACTTTAAGCGGCTGAATGCCTTCTTTTTGTTTAAAACATTGTGGAAATTCTTGGTATAAGAACTCCAATACTTCATTAATATCTTTTAGCTTGTTTGTGGTTTCCATTTTAGAACCTATTTAATCACATCTTTTCATCAAGGGCAGAATCAACATAGTGGATGCTCCAATCAACTAACTCTTCAAAGTCAGTTTCAATCACAGCCATATCACCACGTAAATGTTCCCAAATACCATTTATAATTTCATCAATTGAATCACAGTCTAAATCATCAGGTAGACGATCCCAGGCCATGTGAATCAAATCATTGAGCGTTTCCGCTACATGTTCTTCTTCACCTTCCCAATCACCTACATCTTGAACGGCGAATAGGTAATCTTGAACATTTAGCAAATCTTTCATTACAGGCTAGCCTCTAAGCATTTTACAAGTGCTTCAAGCCCTGCTTGGTCATCAGTATCAAATCGGCCAATACTTGGGCTATCTATATCAAGTACCGCAAATACACGGCCGTTTTTCATGATAGGTACAACTATCTCAGAATTTGACGCCGCATCACAGGCTATATGACCGTCAAACGCATGCACATCTGAAATTAACTGGGTTTGCTCGGTTGCCGCAGCAGTGCCACATACCCCTTTCCCTACCGGAATACGAATACAAGCTGGATTGCCTTGAAATGGACCAAGTACCAATTCTGTCGGTGAATCCATAAAATAAAAGCCCGCCCAATTCACATCTTCTAAAGAAGTAAATAATAGCGCGCTAATATTTGCCATATTGGCAATTATGTTTGATTCACCGCCTATCAGCGATTCAGTTTGCTTAACTAATGACTGGTAAAAATCGTGCTTTTGCATACCAAACTACTTCTTATTAAACATACAGTAGCTAAAGGTACTCTTTGTCACTAAAAATTGAAACCTTTTGCGGGTAAAAAAAAGGAAATTACATGGTTTTACGACACACTTGATTAAATATTCTGCAATTAGCTTTGTACCGATTTACGCAGGCCAAATAAAAACAGTCCTGCAGCAAATCCCGACATCACACTATTGATTAAAAATATCTCGCCAGTAGTCGCACTAAGCAGATAGCTAAAAATAGCGCCACCCAGTAAGCCAAGAGTTAATACCCCAGAATAATTCACCTTAGAATACTTAAACATAAGTAAGTAGCCTGGCACCACAAACGCAGCCATCGTTAACCCTACTATGTGGGCATTAGCAATGGCCGTCATCAATAGCCCTAAAAAGATAGACACCGCGTCACCACGCATAGTCAATGCGTAATATATTCCTAGCATACTGCCGATAATAACAGGAGATAATAATGAAAGTGCGACGCTTTTAGCAAGTTGATGTTTCATAGTAAGAACCTTAAATACACAAGCATAAATCTTATTTCTTAGCATGCCCTAAGAGCTGTAGCTTATAAATAGAGACTATGGTCGTATTTTTTAACTAAATATACTTGGTTTTGAGGTTAGGTATAGCGAAAATTAGACACAAAAAAGCCCGCTAATAAGCGGGCTTTAATATAATGGTGGAGAGATAGGGATTTGAACCCTAGAGGGGCTATAAACCCCTGCCGGTTTTCAAGACCGGTGCATTCGACCACTCTGCCATCTCTCCGAAAGTGCATAAACTACAAGTAAGTGCGTACTCATAGTTATTTTAATAAGGTGGTGGAGAGATAGGGATTTGAACCCTAGAGGGGCTATAAACCCCTGCCGGTTTTCAAGACCGGTGCATTCGACCACTCTGCCATCTCTCCGCACGGCCTGAATAATAGGGAAACCCATGGGCTTTGTGAAGCTTTTTTTTCAATTATTTGTTCAAGTGATTAAAAAACAACTAATTTATTTAAACATAAAGCAAAAAGGGCGATTCCTATACGCCGAGTGAACTTTTATTTAAATTTAGTTGTCTATTGATCTACAAAGGTTTGCCCAAACATATAAGAGTTGGTAATCTAATTTTAGTTAAATTACAGGAACTACTTAGTTTCACTTACAGGAGCTCTACAATGGCATTTAATCAATCGTACAATACTGCAAAGCCGGTAATGTCGACCATTGAAACAAACAAAGTGCTTAAAAACACTTATTTTCTACTTGCAATGACACTTGCATTTAGTGCCGTCACCGCCGGCATTTCAATGGCACTGCAATTACCTTATTTCATGGGACTAGTATTTACACTGGTCTCATTTGGTCTGCTTTTTGTTGTTAACAAAAAAGCCGACACAGCATCTGGTGTATTTTGGGTGTTTGCGTTTACAGGATTAATGGGCGCTGGTTTAGGCCCACTCCTTAATCACTATGCACAATTACCTAATGGCCCTATGCTAATTATGCAAGCGCTAGGTTCTACGGCGTTAATCTTCTTTGGTTTATCTGCTTATGCACTTAACACTAAAAAAGATTTCTCGTTCATGGGTGGTTTTTTAACTGTGGGCTTAATTGTGGTTATCGTGGCAAGTATTGTAAATATTTTCCTAGGTAGCTCTTTAATGTTTATGGTACTAAACGCAGCCGTGGTACTAATCATGTCTGGCCTAATTTTGTTCGATACGAGCAGAATCATTAATGGCGGCGAAACGAATTATATCCGCGCAACGGTTTCTTTATACCTGAGCGTTTATAACTTATTTACGTCTTTACTTGCGTTACTTGGCGCAAATAATGACTAATTAAATAGTTCTGTTAAAATAGCCCCTTTATTGGGGCTTTTTTATTGGAATAGTTTTGGCACGCTTTGTACTTTCTTTACATACTCCACCATCGGATCACGATACCACACAGCGTATTGTTAAATTTGCTCACGCTTGTTTAGCACAAGGGCATAGTATTGATGCAATATTTTTATACCAAGATGGTATCTATCATGCTTCTACTCATTTTGAGCTTGCCTCTGATGAGCTCAATTTATCCTCGCTTTGGCAACAGCTAGCCGACAAAAATATTAATTTAATGCTGTGCGTTATGGCAGCTGAAAAGCGTGGCTTAGATATGCAAAATACTGGTGTATTCGCTGTAGCTGGCCTCGCTGAATTTGCTATGTTAGCCAGTGAAGCAGATAAATGGATACAATTTAAATGATTAATGTACTCGTTATTAGTCAATCAAGCCCATTTGATGACATGCATATTCGCGATGCACTTGATATGACCCTTATTTTTGCCGCAGTTGATCAAAATATAAGTTGGTTGTTTAGCGGTCCTGCGGTGCTAGCTCTTAAAAAAAATCAAAGCCCGAATAGTTTGGGGCTTAAAGATTTTTTTAAAAATATTAAAACCCTAGAAATATATGATGTTGATAATATCTACGTGTGTGAGAAGTCACTCATTGACTACGGTTTAAGTAAAAATGAGCTACTTATTGAAGTAAAAACCGTTAACTTTAATGCCCAAAAACAGTTAATTCAAAATCAGCAGCACGTGGTAACGCTATGAGCACTTTACATATATTTTCAAAACCACTGAATTACTACAGTGCAAACAGTCTCGATAATCTGATTATGCTAACAGACTCGGTTTTATTAGTGGGTGATGCCTGTTTTGCTAAAGGGCAATACAGACAATTTGCCGATTCGCTTTATATTTTAAAGGACGATGCAGCGGCGCGTGGTATCTCTTTAAATTTGAATGATAAAGCGATTAGCTATGATGAGTTCGTTACCCTAAGTTTATCATCTAAACAATCAATTACTTGGTGATTTATGCTGGAATTTAATAATCAAACAATAGACACAGATAAGCAAGGTTACCTGCTAGATCATACTGATTGGTCAAAAGAGTTAGCCGATGTTATTGCACAACATGAAAGCATTATATTAACCGAGCAGCATTGGGAAGTTGTTAACTTTGTGCGCGCATTTTATCTAGAATACAACACCAGTCCAGCCATTAGAATGTTAGTCAAAGCGATGGCTAAAGCGCTCGGTGAGGATAAAGGTAATAGCATGTACCTGTATAAGCTTTTTCCGAAGGGACCGGCCAAACAAGCCACTAAAATTGCGGGCTTACCTAAACCTGCACGGTGTATTTAATGAAACAAAAAGCTAAAAACACGTCATCATCAACAAGTAAACGCAATACAGGTCGTACATATTCGCGCAGTGCTGTAAAAAAGAGCCCGATAAAAAGAGCAATTAAGCCACAGATAGCCCAAAGCGATAAAAAAGTTATTTTATTTAACAAACCTTATGATGTCCTTTGCCAATTCACAGACGAGCAAAATAGACAAACACTGGCTAATTTTATTCCTATTAAAGATGTTTATGCTGCGGGTCGCTTAGACAGAGACAGTGAAGGCTTGTTATTATTGACCAATTGCGGGAAATTACAAAATACCTTAACCGCTCCTGGTAAAAAAACCAACAAAACGTACTGGGTACAAGTTGAGGGGGTGCCTACAGAAGCATCTATTGATGCGCTCAGTCAAGGGGTCGAACTCAAAGATGGATTAACCTTACCTGCACAGGTAAAGTTAATCGATGAACCAGCGCTTTGGCCACGCACTCCCCCAGTGAGAGAACGTAAATCAATTCCAACATCTTGGTTGAGTATCACTATAAACGAGGGGAAGAACCGTCAAGTTCGACGAATGACCGCACACATTGGCCACCCAACGTTACGGTTAATTCGCTATAGTATTGGTAAATACACACTCGATGGAATTGAAACAGGTCAATATAAAATCAGTGGGCCACCAACCAACAGTTAATACTTTACGTTAGTCTTTGCTTATCTGGCATTAAAAGCAAAGGTTAAACATGCTGTGTTATTCATGCCTTCCTAAGGCAATACAATTTCTGCCCTGCCTTTTTGCATAATACAGCGCACTATCCGTTGCTTTAAAGAAATCGACATGGTTAGTTTTTTCGCCATGTTTTACCGTATGAACTCCCATACTCACAGAGAGAAAGCCAGTAAAACTATCTTCATGAGCTATCGCTAAATCTTCAATAGATTTTTGTATTTGTTCTGCAATAAAGAGTGCACCTTGATTATCTGTTTGTGGGAGTAAAACAACAAACTCTTCTCCGCCATAGCGCGCTACAAAGTCCTCAGGACGACTGACTGTTTCTGCTAGCTTTTGCGCTACGCTATGTAAACACTTATCCCCTGCAATATGACCATACCTATCATTAAATTTTTTGAAATTATCTATATCAATAATGATCATAGAAAGTTGAGTATTTACTTTTATCAGTTTTTTAAATTCAGCATGTAATTTTTCGTCAAAACGGCGTCTGTTGGCAATTTTAGTCAATGAGTCTAAAAAGGCCATATCGCTGAGTATCTCTTGGGTTTTCAAACGCTCCGTCGCATCGTTAAATACAGCAATAAATTCACTTTCTACACTAATACCTGACACTTGCATTATCACTTTCGAACCATCTTTACATACAATTTGATAGTCATTAGCAGGAATATCGTCATTATTTTTATTTGCCTGCGCTAAAGACTCACCCCACATCGTTTGAGCAGACTCTCTATAACTAGGCTCAGGATACGCGACCTTCCACCACTGTTTTAAATTAGGGATATCATCAATTGTATAGCCAAATACATCTACAAACCGTTGATTAAGCTTTAAAATATCGCCGGTTACCATACAAACATTACACACGGGCAAAGGCAAAATAGTAAATAATTTTGCATAATGGCTCAGTTCATGTTTTCGCATTGGATGTTCAGTTGCACTACTAACAAAACGCTGCTGTTCAACGTGTTTCATTTCAAGAGAAGCATTCATAGTGGCAACAAAATGCCATTCTAACCACCACTTTTCTAGCTGCTTTAAAATGACTTGTTGAAAGGGATTAATAAAGTCTAAAGAATGTTCAATGAGTCTAAATAGCGCTAAAATAGGGTTGGGTTCTTCAAAGCGGTAAGGACGAGGAACCCTAATGGTTTGATAAAACAGTTTGTAAGCTGATTCTTTAAAGTTATGTGGTAATTGTTCTGCTACTAAGCAATCATCGCGTTGTACCTTTGTTGATAACTCAACAATGTAAGATTTTACCTTTTGTGCTTGAGAAGCATAATTCATATATTCATTCCATTGACTATATTATAAATACTTATTTGAGTGTTTATGCAATTTAAACTCATCTAAAGGTATTGCATAATCATTTGGTTGTAAAGGTTTGTTAATGAACAATAATAAATATATTCTTTGATTTTCTATAAACAGTACTAACACCTTAAATAAACAACATTTACTCATCATTTATAACTTAAATGAGTGTTTATAATTTAATGGCCTGACATCTTGGACCTGTTGTTCTTTTCAAATTAAAATGTGTTCAAACAAAGGGGCTACAATAGCACCGCAAAATGTGTAATCTAATCGGATAAGTAAAAATCGACTAACAAAGAGTAAATCATCCCTAACCAACATAAAAAAAAGCAACAAAATCTATTCAATAGCCCTTCCTCTCTTTAAGCACTTACAAAATACATGCTATAATCGCGGCCTTTCCAAGTTAACAGTAATCTGTATAAGCGAAATTATTCATGAGCGAAAATAGTCACATTAAAGTCATCGTTGGTATGTCCGGCGGTGTTGATTCTTCTGTATCTGCATATTTATTAAAACAACAAGGCTATCAAGTAGAAGGCTTGTTTATGAAGAACTGGGAAGAAGATGACAATGATGAATATTGCGCTGCCGCTGAAGATTTAAAAGATGCCCAAGCTGTCTGTGACAAATTAGGTATTGAACTTCATACCGTTAACTTTGCAGCGGAATACTGGGACAACGTATTCGAATACTTTTTAGCTGAGTACAAAGCTGGTCGCACACCTAACCCAGACATCATGTGTAACAAAGAAATTAAATTTAAAGCCTTTTTAGAATTTGCGGCTCAAGCACTTGGTGCTGACTTTATAGCAACGGGCCACTACGTACGTCGTGAGCTCAGAGATGATAAATATGTTATGTGCCGTGGCCTAGATGATAATAAAGATCAAAGCTACTTTTTGTACACATTGAGCCATGAACATATCGCGCAAACGCTGTTCCCTGTCGGAGATATTGCCAAGCCAGAAGTACGCCGTATTGCTGAAGAGCAAGATTTAATTACCCACGATAAAAAAGACAGTACTGGTATTTGTTTTATCGGTGAGCGTAAATTTAAAGATTTCTTACAAAAATTCTTACCTGCTCAACCTGGTGTTATTGAAGACACAGATGGTAACAACGTTGGTGAGCATGAAGGGTTGATGTACCACACCTTAGGTCAGCGCAAAGGCTTGTTAATTGGTGGTATGAAAGAAGGCTCAGGCGAACCTTGGTATGTTGTAGACAAAGATGTTGAACGCAATGTATTGATTGTGGGCCAAGGTAAAAATCACCCTCGCCTTTACAGTAATGGCCTAAATGCCAACCAATTACACTGGGTAGATCGTGTTGGTCCTCAAGGTACTACTCGTTGCACCGTAAAAACACGCTACCGTCAAGAAGACCTAAGCTGTACCTTATTAGTCGGTGAAGATGGTATGGCACGCGTATTATTTGATGAGCCACAAAAAGCGGTAACCCCAGGACAATCTGCCGTATTTTACGCTAATGAAGTGTGTTTAGGTGGTGGCATTATTGATTCGGTGATTAAGTAATGAATCAACATCAAGTCATGGCGCTTGCAGCCATGTGTCAAGTGGCTAAGCAAGTTCAGAAGGTTGCCCAATATGGTCGCGCTGATGAACAAGATTTATCGATTTTATTATCAAGTATTGTGCAAACCTCGCCAGCTTCCCCAGAAGATGTTTATCAAGGTGAACATAACTTACGTGATGGCTATAAAACATTGATGGCACAACTGAGTGCCGGTGCTCAAAAAGATGTAGAAATAGTCAAATATGTAGGTGGTTTAATGCAGTTAGAGCGTGCGCTTAGTGCTAACAGTAAAAGCCTCAATGAATTAGGTAAACGTATTGATGATATTCATCGTCGTTTGGATCATTTTGCTATTACCGATGACAGTGTTGTTGCCGGTTTAGCAGATATATACTCGTCGGTGCTAAGCCCCCTTGGGCACCGAATTCAGGTTTATGGTAAACCCGAGTTATTAAAACAGCAGCTCACGCAAAATAAAATCCGCGCATTACTTTTAGCCGGAATTCGCAGTGCAGTATTATGGCGACAAATGGGCGGCAAACGTCGTCATTTCTTTTTTGCGAAAAGAAAAATTCTCGCCATAGCTAAAACAAAAATTTAATTATCGTTCAAACTAAAATTTAGGAGTTATTATGGAGCTTTCAGCGTTAACGGCTATCTCTCCGGTTGATGGTCGCTACGGCAGCAAAACCACTGAACTACGCAGTATTTTTAGCGAATTTGGATTAATCAAATACCGCGTAACCGTTGAAGTGCGTTGGTTGCAAGCGTTAGCTGCAGCAAGCGAGATTAAAGAAGTCCCCGCTTTTAGCGAGCAAGCAAACGGACTATTAAATGCTATCGTCGATAACTTCTGTGAAGCCGATGCGCAGCGTGTTAAAGACATTGAACGCACTACTAACCATGATGTAAAAGCTGTTGAATATCTACTAAAAGAAAAAGTAGCTGATAACGCTGAATTACATGCCATTAATGAATTTATTCACTTTGCATGTACCTCTGAAGATATCAACAATTTATCTCACGGTTTAATGTTAAGTGAAGCCCGTAACAATGTTATTTTACCTTATTGCGATGAGCTATTAAGCGCAATTAAAGAAAAAGCTATTGAATACAAAGCCATTCCAATGATGACACGTACGCATGGGCAACCTGCTACCCCATCAACAATGGGTAAAGAGTTTGCAAACGTATACATGCGTTTAAAGCGTCAACGTGACCAAATTGCACAAGTAGAAATGTTAGGCAAAGTAAATGGTGCTGTAGGTAACTACAATGCTCACCTAAGTGCTTACCCTGATTACGACTGGCATACTCACGCAGATAAATTTGTAACTAGCCTAGGTTTAACACTTAACCCGTTTACTACACAAATTGAACCGCATGACTATATTGCAGAGCTATTTGATGCAATTGCGCGTTTTAATACTATATTGCTAGATTTTGACCGCGACATGTGGGGCTACATTGCGCTTAATCACTTTAAGCAAAAAACCATTGCCGGTGAAATTGGCTCATCAACTATGCCACACAAAGTGAACCCGATTGATTTTGAAAACTCAGAAGGTAATTTAGGCTTAGCCAATGCTATCTTTGGTCATTTAGCACAAAAACTACCTGTGTCTCGCTGGCAACGTGATTTAACTGACTCAACCGTATTACGTAACTTAGGTGTAGGTATGGGTTATGCGGTAATTGCATACCAATCAACCCTTAAAGGTGTAAGCAAACTTGAAGTAAACGAGCAACGTTTAGCAGATGAGCTTGACCAAAACTGGGAGCTGCTCGCTGAGCCAATTCAAACCGTTATGCGTAAATACGGTATTGAAAAACCATATGAAAAGCTAAAAGATTTAACCCGTGGTAAACGTGTAAATCAAGAAATTATGGCTGATTTCATCGATGGTTTAGACCTACCAGAAGCTGCAAAAATTGAAATGAAAAAACTAACGCCGGCTAACTACATTGGTCGCGCTGTTAAGTTTATTGATGATTTAGTTTAATCACTCAAATCTACTAATAAAAAGCGAAAGGTACCTGCCTTTCGCTTTTTCATTTAGGTCTTAACGTTATAGGCATTCTATGTATCAATTAAAAATAAATGAATTATCAGAGCAAGCGTTTTTAAGTCAATATTGGCAAAAAAAACCACTGTTGATCAAAGCTGGTTTTAAAGATTTTCAAGACCCACTTGATGCGAATGAACTCGCAGGCCTTGCTATGGAAGACAGCATAGAATCGCGCATTATTACTAACCACAATCAACAATGGCAATCGCATCAGGGACCATTTGACGATTTTGAAATACTCACTGATCAGCACTCGACACTACTCGTGCAAGCAGTGGATCATTGGCATCCAGAGGCTGCTCAGTTACTTGAACCTTTTCGCTTTATACCTAATTGGCGAATAGATGATTTGATGATCAGCTACTCAACCCCAGGTGGCGGTGTTGGCCCACACCTAGACCAATACGATGTATTTATTATTCAAGGTGAAGGTAAGCGCCATTGGCGGGTAGGATTACCCGACCCAACACTAAAACAGTTTGCTCAAAATAAAACATTACTGCAAGTTGAAGCTTTCAGTGCAGTAATTGATTGTATTTTGGAGCCCGGTGATATTTTGTATATACCACCAGGTTGTCCTCATGAAGGCTATGCGGTTGAGAATGCACTTAACTATTCAGTCGGTTTTAGAGCACCTAATCAACAAGATTTACTTTCAAGTTTTGCTGATCATATTATCGACACAGAAAGCGGCCAAGAAAGGTATACCGACCATACCCTCGCCCTGCGTGATTCTAAAGGTGAGCTAACCCAAAGCGAAGTCGATAAAGTAAAAACGTTAATGCAAGCATTGCTAGAAGACGAGAGTTTATTTAAACACTGGTTAGGTAATACCCTTAGCCAACCTAAGCATGATATGGACTTAGCCCCTGAAGAAGACCCATTTAGTGTCGAACAAATACAACAACTGCTTGAAAACCAAGTAAAATTTGAGCGTTTAGGGGGCACACGTGCTATTTATCAATGTATGGATGCAGAGCTACTTCTGAGTATCAATGGCGAAAACTTCGCTTTACCCTTATCTGATTTAGAAGCGGTAAAACAGCTTACTGATTTTATTGAATTTGATAGTAGCGTGCTTAATGCAACCACACCTAGCCTAGATTTTATCGAAACTTTTACTACACTGGTTAATGAGGGTATCTGGTTTAGCTAGGGGGAGGTCATGGTTTATACCGTTGACAAAGTTGATTGGCAAAGTGAAAAAAGTCAACTGCAACATATAAGGGAGCGAGTGTTTGTATATGAGTTACATATTCCTAAAAGTATTGAATTTGACAACTTAGATGCACTCGCTCAACACATTCTGGTCACCGATAATATGCACTCACCTGTTGCCACAGGTCGATTATGTAATGATGGTTTAATTGGTAGAATCGCCGTATTGCCGCAGCATCGCAACCGCAATGTTTATAATTCACTGCTTAATTTCATTGTTAAATTAGCAGCGGAGCAAGGTATTGAAGCAATCAGTATTAATTGTATTTTAAACGAAGTAGAACGATTCAAAAATAATGGGTTTATTCAGCAAGGCCACGTCTTTATGGAAGCAGGTATCCCAAGGCAACGTATGCAGTGCCCTATTGCATGCTTTGAAACACGACCATTTACTTTAGTGCATTAACAATAAAGCGAGCCATTTGGCTCGCTTTTTATTTTCTATTCTTGTCGGTAATCTTTGAAAAAACGCTGCATTTTCATCATTGCACTCGATAAATCATCTTTATTGGGTAAAAATACCAATCTAAAGTGATCAGGCTCTGGCCAGTTAAAGGCGCGCCCATGCACTAATAATATTTTTTCTGCTTTTAACAAATCAAACATCATTTGTTCATCGCTTTTAATATTGAATTTAGCGGTATCCACTTTAGGGAAAGCATAAAGCGCCCCTTTTGGCTTTTTACAACTAATTCCATCAATCGCATTTAAGCCGCGCCAAGCAATATCTCGCTGCACATATAAACGCCCACCGGGGTCTATTAAGCTATCAATTGATTGAACCCCTCCCAATGCTTGCTGAATTGCATATTGTGCGGGCACATTGGCACAGAGGCGCATTGAAGCAAGAATATCTAAGCCTTTAATTAAATCTGTCATTAATGCCGTACGACCACTTAGCACCATCCAGCCCATTCTCAGCCCAGCAGCGCGGTATGTTTTAGCTAAGCCATTAAAGGTAATGATAGGGAGATCATCGCATAATGAACCAATAGAAGTATGGGTAACGCCGTCGTATAGAATTTTCTCGTATATTTCATCGCTTAACAGCAAAAGCTTGTGCTCTCGAGCAATATTGATCAATTCTTCAAGCAAAGCGTTACTGTAAACGGCCCCAGTTGGGTTGTTGGGGTTTATCAGCACCAATGCTTTGGTTTTAGAAGTAATTTTACTTTTGATATCGTCAATATCAGGAAACCAGTCTTGCTCTTCATCACACAAATAGTGAACCGGATTGCCACCTGCTAATTTTACCGAGGCAGTCCAAAGCGGATAATCTGGGGCAGGAATTAACACTTCATCATCATTATTCAACAGTGCTTGAGTGACCATTTGGATAAGTTCACTCACACCGTTACCAATGTAAATATTATCAACGTCTAAATTGTGTAAGCCACGCTGTTGGTAGTGCTGATAAATAGCAACACGCGCAGAATAAAGACCTTTAGAGTCACAGTACCCTTGAGCTGAATATAAATTACGGATGATATCGCGATGCATATCTTCTGGCATATCAAAACCAAATGCGGCGGGGTTACCTATATTAAGCTTTAATACCTTTTGGCCCTCATCCTCCATTTTTTTAGCTTGCACTAAAACGGGACCTCGGATGTCATAACAGACGCCGTCTAATTTATGACTCTTTTTTATTTCTGACATTGTTACCTCTAAAGAGCAAGTTAATCATTAGACTAACTCAGTAAAGCCGTGAATTACTAGAAAAATTAAGCGCTTAAAACTGAAAAAAATTCACGTTAACACTCTTTTTTATTACTGTTGAAACACGTTTAGCGTCCAGCTAACCATGCATTTAGTTTTGCTTGTGAGCCAGTAACTTGCGCCATTAATCCATCGGCTGCATCAACAGCCTGCTCGTCATTCCCATTATTTAAATTATATTCAATTAAACGGGCAACTTCGGCTAAACTTGCCGCACCAAATTGAGCGGCGTTTGATTTAAGGCTATGAGAGTGGCGAATAGCGGCCTCTTTATCTTGCCCAAGCGCAGCAATTGCTTCGTTACCCAATCGCTCAAATTCCGCACAACAAAATTCCAGTGTATCTGGAAATTGTTCACCTAATAGCGATTCCATACTTTCTAAAGCGGATTCGTCAATATTGATCTCTGTCATATTCATGCCCTTCAATACGGTCCATCGATTTTTTTCTTATCTCTTACTCTATATCTAAGCACAAAAAAAACCAACTTTATTACCGCAAAAATGTATAATTACGCCAAATGTACTAACGAAATAGTGTATTCAATGGCTCGCCCTCTTTGTAAACAGTGTAATTTTTCGCTAAGCACCTGTATTTGCAACGCAATTACCCGTGTTAATAACCAAACTCAGGTTATTATTTTGCAGCACCCCAGTGAAGCAAAAGTTAGCAAAAATACGGCGCAATTATTAGCTTTGGGTTTAACCCACTGTAAAATTATTAAAGGCGAAAATAATCAGGACTTCGCCTGTTTACAAAACCTGCCTATTGAATCGACCGTATTACTCTACCCAAGCGAGCACGCCGTAAAATTAGATCTACCAAATAATAATGAAAACCTGCAAGCTATTACGCATTTAATTGTGATTGATGGCACATGGAATAAAGCCTTTAAAATTTTGCAATTAACCCCGTTATTACAACAGTTTAAAACGGTAAGCTTTAGCCATATTCCCACCAACCGTTATGCTATTCGTAAAGCCCCTAGAGCAGATAGTTTATCGACGCTAGAAGCAGTAGCACATAGTTTATGGCTCATAGAAGCACTAAACCCTGCACCCTTGTATGGTTTATTAGACGAATTAATAAAAAAACAAACCCAACACATGCCCGCTCACGTAAAAGCACGTTACTTGTAATTAAAAATGAAATTACCAATGCGTAATACCCCTTCTCGATTAAAGCGCGGATTTTCACGCCAAGGCCCTGACTATCGTTTTGACGACCAAGTTGATTTTAGCGATATTAGAACGACTTTTGGTTTTCGTTCAATGGTCGTTGGTAAGTGGGTGACTAAAGAAGAGCGCTTTATTAGTGCCAATTTAATTTATGATGCGCTAGCTGATTTAGCGCAAATTTTACATTTACCACCAACGGCAATTGGCCTTCGCGGTAAACTTAACTTTGCCTTTGGCCATGGCGGACAAAAAGGTGTGCAAGCACACTATAATGCTTATGACCAAACTCTCGCACTGGCAAAAAACGCAGGCGGCGGTGCTTTAGCCCATGAGTGGTTTCATGCATTCGATCATCATATTAGTGAGCATTTATTTAAATCAAAAACCCGCTTTGGTTTCGCCTCTAAGTTATGGCTGTCAAACTCTCCTGATTTGAGCCATCCACTTAATGATGCACTTAATCAATTTTATAAGCAGGTATTTTTAGCGCAAAACGGTGAAGATGCGAATGAATTTGTCCAACGCTGTATCGCGTTTGATAAGGCACACAAGCAGCAATACATGAGTATGCCAGAGGAGCTTGCAGCTCGCTGTTTTGAAGCCTGTATAAATCAGCATCAAACAATAAAAAATAGCTTTTTGGTCAGTGGATTAAACAGTAATAATTTAATTTACCCTGAGCTTAGCCAAACGTTAAAAGCCAATGAAGCACTTAACCAATATTTTCAATTATTAGGTTACGCGCTTCATCAACAAGCATAGTAATCGTTTCTAAAAATCAGAATTACTATTTATCATCACTGATACGACTTGCCACCGCGCTATTTTGATCTTTATATTTTGCATCAACACGAGTGTTATATGGGTTTTCACATGGGCCGGTGAGCGTTTCAAAGCTCATTGCACCAATCTTCATCATGGGTCTTAGCGCCAGTGGCAATTTACCCGAGTTATAAAACTCTAGGACAATATTACCACTCCAACCTGGATCGATTCGGTGAGCGGTGACATGCACCATTAAACCTAAACGTGCCAGCGATGAACGTCCATCTAACCAGCCAACAATATCAGCAGGTAACGTTACTTTTTCATAGGTTATTGCTAATGCAAGCTCGCCGGGGTGTAAAAAGAATGCTTCGCCATCGTCTAATACAATTTCGTCGCTCATGATTGACTCTAACGCTTTATTAAGCTGAACTTTTGGTCCACTTAAGTCAACGTAAGCAGCATTATGAGCATGAAAAGTTCTAAACTTATTACCCAAACGAAGATCCGCAGTCACCCCTGAAATCATTTCACTGGTTGGCGCTGGCTCAATAACAATACGCCCATCGTTTAAATATTCTTTTATATGTGTATCTGAAAGTCTCATTTTTAATCTTCCGTAATCACAACTTCAATTGTGTTGTGATGTTGTTGATAATAAAGCGTACTGGCGATGAGCCGTGCGGCTGCACTGTAGGTTTCACTTATAGCAGCACTTGCATCATTGGCAATCAATTTACCTTGTTCAGAGGATTCTCTGATATTAATCGCAAGCGGAATATGCGAAAGCACAGGAACACCATGCTTCATGGCTAATTTTTGTGCGCCATCTTTACCGAATACATGATTAGCTTCGCCGCAATGTCCGCAAATGTAATGGCTCATATTTTCAATCAAACCAAGCACTGGCACGTTTACTTTATTAAACATAGCAATGCCTTTTTGCGCATCTGCCAGCGCTAAATCTTGTGGCGTAGTAACAATTACAGTGCCACTGGCAGGGACTTTTTGGCTCATGGTTAATTGAATATCGCCAGTGCCTGGGGGCATATCGACGATTAAGTAATCAAGCTCACCCCAATCGGTTTCATTTAATAGCTGACTAAGCGCGCCTGAGGCCATAGGACCGCGCCATACGGTAGCATCGTCGCTAGGCACTAAAAAGCCAATAGATTGCGCTTTAATGCCGTTAGCATTAAATGGTTGTAATTGCTTGTTGTCTTTAGTGACAGGCTCACTGCCTACCAAACCTAACAACATAGGTATAGAAGGACCATAAATGTCAGCATCTAAAATGCCGACTTTAGCGCCCTCATTTTTAAGCGAACCTGCAATGTTAACAGCCGTGGTTGACTTACCCACTCCGCCTTTACCTGAGGCCACTAAAATAATGTGCTTTATGGCTTTAAATTTTGCAGCCTCTTTAAGTGTCACCACCGCGCTTACATTTACTTCGGTTTTAAGTCGCTCGGTTAAAAATTTAGCAACATGTGGCATTTCAGATTGTGCTGCAAACGGAAGAGTGAGTTTAACAATAATTGATTTATCGGTGTTTTGAGTAATATCAGCGATAAAATCTTGCACAATACCCACAGCGAAAGCGGCACTTCGATAGGCCGCTAAAGCAGAAATAATCGGTTGTTTTTGCACCGATTTAGCAGAGAATAGTTTCGACAGTCCAAACATAGCAATAAAATAGCGTTTCTTTGATGAAAAGTGCCACGGAATTATGTAACATTCAGGGCATTAACACCAGTCAATTAGTAAATATCCATAAGCAGTGTACTCTGTTACTACCGCGCTTATCGATAATGTAATAATTTTCATCTGTTCCTGACTAGGAACGCTTAATTCGGAATGATTATGGCACAGCGAAAGATCCTGATTACTAGCGCATTACCTTATGCCAATGGCCCTACCCATTTAGGGCATTTATTAGAGTATATTCAAACTGATATTTGGTCGCGTTTTCAAAAACTACAAGGCCACGAAGCATACTATGTGTGCGCCGATGATGCTCATGGCACACCTATTATGCTTAATGCGCAAAAGCAAGGGATCACGCCAGAGGAAATGGTTAAAAATGTTAGCATAGAACGCCAACGCGATTTTGCTGATTTTAATATCAAATTTGATAACTACCACAGCACTCACAGCCAAGAAAATAAAGAATTTAGTGAGCTTATTTATAACCGCCTTAATGATGCCGGTCATATTAAAAAGCACACTATTTCCCAGTTATTCGATCCAGAAAAAGGCATTTTTCTGCCAGACCGCTTTGTTACTGGCACCTGCCCTACCTGTAAATCAGAAGATCAAAACGGTGATAGCTGTGATGCCTGTGGCGCAACCTATAGCCCAACAGAGCTGATCAACCCACGCTCGGTTATGTCGGGTGCTGAGCCTATTTTAAAAAATTCTGAGCATTACTTTTTTGACTTACCCGCCTTTGAAAGCATGCTTAAAGAATGGCTACACTCAGGCACAATCCAGCAAGAAATGGCGAATAAGCTAGATGAGTGGTTTGCCGATGGTCTTCAGCAATGGGATATTAGCCGTGATGCACCTTATTTTGGTTTTGAAATCCCAAATGCTCCAGGTAAATATTTTTACGTATGGCTAGATGCGCCTATTGGTTATATGGCGAGCTTTAAAAACTTATGTGACAAACAAGACATCGACTTTGATGCGTTTTGGCAAGAAGGGTCTGACGCTGAGCTTTATCATTTCATTGGTAAAGACATCATCTATTTTCACAGCCTGTTTTGGCCTGCGATGTTAGAAGGCGCTCAATTTAGAAAGCCTACTAACGTATTTGCCCATGGATTTGTTACGGTTAATGGCGCAAAAATGTCTAAATCAAAAGGCACGTTTATTAAAGCGCGTACTTATTTAGATAACCTAGACCCAGAATTTTTACGTTATTACTACGCAGCTAAACTAAACAGTGGCATCACCGATTTAGACTTAAACCTAGAAGATTTTGCACAGCGTGTAAATTCAGACTTAGTGGGTAAAGTAGTTAATATTGCGAGCCGTTGTGCTGGCTTTATTACTAAAAAGTTTGACGGTAAGTTAAGCGACACGATTATGGAACCACAGCTACTAGCGGAATTCCAAAACGCCTCAGCCACTATCACTGAACATTACGAAAATCGTGAATACAGTCGCGCAATCCGTGAGATTATGGCCCTTGCTGATAAAGCAAATCAATTTATTGATAATGCTGCGCCTTGGGTGCTTATTAAAGACGAGTCTAAGCAAGAAGAAGCGCATCAGGTATGTTCATTAGGACTTAACTTATTCCGCGTACTGATCACTTACTTAAAGCCTGTACTGCCTGGTATGGCCACAAATGTTGAAGCCTTCTTAAATGATGAGCTTACATGGCAAGGTGTGCAAACTGCACTAATAAGCCACCCTATCAATAAATTTAAGCCGTTAATGCAACGTGTTGAAATGGACAAAGTGAATAAAATGGTTGAAGAATCAAAAGAAAGCTTAATCGCTGAAAAAGACAAAATCGATCCTAATAGCCCACTGGCAAAAGAGCCTATTGCAGCTGAGATTGAATTTGATGACTTTGCAAAAGTAGATTTACGCGTTGCTAAAATAGCTAAAGCAGAGCACGTAGAAGGCGCTGACAAATTGCTTAAGTTAACTCTTGATTTAGGCGGCGAAACACGCCAAGTATTTGCAGGTATTAAATCAGCCTACGCACCAGAAGACATCGAAGGAAAGCTAACTGTGATGGTCGCTAACCTTAAACCGCGTAAAATGCGCTTTGGAATGTCTGAAGGTATGGTACTTGCTGCAGGCCCTGGCGGTAAAGAAATATACATTCTTAACCCAGACGATGGTTCAGAGCCTGGTATGCGAGTAATGTAAGCACTGTGCTTGTTTAAAAAGCCGCTAAATATTTAGCGGCTTTTTTTATTGTTGACGTTATTTAGCTAAGGCGACTACTTTTGCCAAATGAATCACTAAGCATTGGGAGCTAATATATATAAACCAGTTTATATAGCGCACCTGAGGATAAAAACCTTGCCCTTGGTTACCATAAATCCAAAAAGCACCAATAATGGCATCAGCCAATGCAGCAAGTAAAAGCCCTAAGCTCACCCACATTATTGGTTTAGGTGCATAAAAACCACCATAAACAACAACCAACATCAGACCCATAAGTCCCACCGCAGTTACCACAACACTATAAAAGCCTGTCATGGCTAAAATTGGTATACCAGCTCCATCAAGATACATAGAGGCGAGTGACGTAGCACTTACAACCAGTACTACAACTATAAAAAAGGCGCTTTTTAGTCGCGATATAGCTTGTTGCCTTTTATAGGCTAACACACAGGCTAAAAATAAAAGGCTGTAGCCAGGTGCAAACAATAAAATTGAATCAACTAAATAGTCATGCTTTATTAACGTTGCATAGCGGTGATAATGTTGGGATAGATTAAAGTTAATCACATCCCCAACTGTACACAACATCAAAGCTGCGCTACATAGAAGTGCTATGAAGCGTAACTGCTTATCTTTAAACTGGTGAAATACCCAAGTAGTCATTGCCACACTATTAAACATCAGTAAGCACAGCGAGCTCACTGTTAATAGCAATAAAATTTCTTTTTTGTCAGGTGTAATTAGCCCTACCAACAGCACAACTAAAGCACATAGCCAAGCAATAAAAGAAATGATCTGATGAGGGTGTTTTATAGATAACGAATTGATTGCACTAGCCAAGGTTTAAAATTAATAAACTTAATTTAGCAAATTATTATCGCTTAGGGTTTATTTTTATTATGCGCAGTTTGCATTTCTTTTTGTGTTTTTAGCCGACATTGTGCTAACTGCTCAAGTCGAATAGCTTTAATTGCCGCCAAAGGATCATCCACACTGAGTCCACCAGCATCATAGGTGTTTTGTTGATCTATCACTTTATTGTCATCTTGTTTAGTATGCATATTATTCTCACTTGGAACTGTTTATCGATTTTAGGCGCGCTACATCAAATAAAAAAGTGCTGAAACACTTTACGATTTAGTTGAAAAACACCTGTCCCTCTGTATATTAGAGATTACTAATATTGAGGAGTGTATTATGCGCATTATTTTACTTTTTTCCAGTTTATTTATTTCATCCGCTGCTTTTGCTAGCAATACCGGCGAGGCACGACAAACCATCAAGGCATTTTCAACTGATTTAAAACAGGTACTCGTTAGTACTATGAAGCAAAGCGGCCCACTCGCGGCAATAAGTGTATGCAATACAGCAGCACCCGCTATTGCTTCACAACACAGCAACAGTCCTTGGCAAATTAGCCGCAGTGCTTTAAAAACTCGTAACTCAGATAATCAACCCGATGCATGGCTCAAAAATGTTTTATTAAACTTTGAACAACGTAAGCTCAATGGCGAGCCGGTAGCAAGCATAGAATATCAAGAGCAAAGACCGGATGGCTGGTATTTTGTAAAAGCGATCCCTACTCAAAAAGCGTGTTTGGCATGTCATGGCAGTGACATTGCCCCCGCAGTTTCTAAAAAAATAGCGACTTTATACCCTAATGATCAGGCAACTGATTTTAAATTGGGTGACATTCGTGGCGCATTTGTTGTTAAGAAAGCCATTGAAAATCACCAATGATAATCCGTTGACGATCAACTATTGAATTTTACCGCATCGGATGCAATACGTTTTTTACGCCTAACGTATAGAGTATGTGGCAGCATAAGTAATTGATTTAATAAAATAGCTAATACCAATGCAAACAACACTGCACTCGCGGTTAAAGGAATACCTAACTTAAAGTTATTAAGTGTATTTTGTAATCTGTCAAAGCGCTCTGGGGAGAACATATACAGCATTTTTTGCACTAAATTACCTTGTTCAAAAATAGCCATCCCTTTTTTTAAATCAGCAAATTGCAGTAATGTTTGTTGTTTTTGCTTTGCATCGGCTCTGACACTCGGTTCAGTGTTTGCTAAATGACGCTTTATCATTGCTTGTGTACTAGAAAAATTATATTGCTCTGCTGTATCTGCATAGCCATCAACTTGCCACTTGGTAGCATGATACAAGCCCGCTAAATGTTGTTGGTAATGATCACTCAGCTGCGGTAGTTGCAATGAAACAATAAAAGCGCAAGCAAATATTAATTTATCGAACAGGTTAACGATCATAATAATCCCTTGTGCTGCGTTTAATAAAAGTGACTACCGTTAACTATAACAGGTAGTCGCTTTAGTCTAAACACGGTGTGCTGCTGCGCTGTTAATCTGCTTGGTGAAATTGACGATGCAGGTCTTGAACTTGCTCAACAAGTGCTGGTACGGGCCCATAAACAGCAACATTAGGAGCAACCGCTTCAATGGGTAACGGATTAACCGGTGACTTAGTCATTTTGAGATCGTTAAGCCAGCTAGTTAATTGCGCAGATGAACTCACATACATAATTCGGCCTAAACCTACCCATGCATGTGCTGCTGCGCACATAGGGCAATGTTCCCCTGAGGTATACACGGTAGCCCCAGCGCGTTGCTCAGGTGTCATATTATTTGCAGCCCATCGAGCAATTTCAAACTCAGGATGACGTGTATGATCGCCACCCGCAACACGGTTGCGATCTTCCATACATACATTTCCTTTAGCATCTACAAGCACAGAGCCAAACGGTTCATCGCCTGCTTCTAACGCCTCTTTAGCTAGCGCTATGCTACGTTTTAAGTGTATTAAATCAGTTTCGTTCATAATCTTTAAAATCCTTTGACTATCACTTTTGGCTGTATTTTAGTTATGCGCTCAATTTTTATACTGCGCTAACCATAACGCTTTGATCCCTGCTTTTGCAACACGTACATCCTCACTGCCATGAGCACCGCCAACACCCACAGCCCCCACCACAGTATCGTTAATATAAATAGGGACTCCGCCATCCAGTATTAAAATGTTTTCATCCAAATAACGAAGATCTGCCGGAATAGTGCCCTCTTTTATGCCTTTTGCTATAACTGCGGTTTCTCGCTTTTGCGAATTGGCGGTATAGGCTTTTTTATAACTGGCTCTAATAGTATGAACACCTGCAAAGTGGTCACGAAGCACTGCAAGTGTTTGTCCTGATGCATCCACAACAGTAATAGAAACCGCTAAGTTATCTTTTTTAGCGGCAATAGCCGCCGCATTTACAATGCGTTGTGCCATATCACCCGTTAATTGTGCCACCATAGGAATAGTGTGCTGCTGTTGTTGATTAATAGTTACTTGAGTATCAGTTTGACCAGCAAAAGAAACGATTGATGAAAGAGAAGTAAATAGCGCAGTAAAAATAGCCCGTTTTTTCATATTGTTTTTCCACGTTTTAATTAAAAAATATAAAATACACAGACCGTATTGAGTGATAAAAGCTTTCATGTAATCACTAATTTACTTCACTATTTTCATTATGTAAGACGCATTTAATATCCATGCTAAATTTAGCTGCATTTAATAAATGATCGCCTCTTAGCAACACTGCGTAATATTTAACCGATACCTAATCAATTTAAAGGAAAGTAACATGTTTAAAAAAATAGCTTCTGTTCTGACTTTTGTATTTGCAAGTTTAACCCTTTCTACAGCAGCGCATGCCGATCACCATGGTATGAAAAAAGATATTGTTGATGTGGCTGCTGCCAATGGTTCGTTTTCAACCTTGGTTGCCGCTGTAAAAGCCGCTGGCCTAGTTGATACTTTAAAAGGTGAAGGGCCTTTTACTGTTTTTGCACCTACCGATGAGGCTTTTGCAAAACTACCCGCAGGAACCGTTGAAAATCTATTAAAGGCAGAAAATAAAGACAAGTTAGTAGCTATTCTTACTTACCATGTTGTATCGGGTAAAGTGATGGCTGCAGATGTGGTAACACTAACTAGTGCCGCCACTGTGCAAGGCCAATCTGTAAATGTAGCAACTAATAATGGCGCTGTTATGATTAATGACGCAACAGTAGTTAAGGCCGATGTAAAGGCCACTAATGGTGTTATTCATGTAATTGATACCGTTTTGTTGCCAAAAGAGTAATATCTTTCATTTCTCAGCGGAGTAAAATATCTACTCCGCTCTTTGTACCTAGCATAAAGTATTAATACCTTTTTCTAAATGCCCTCTTTAATACTAGTGATTTTTACACTATATTAAAAGATAATTAAGCGTCTGTTAATATTGAGAAAGAGTTTGTGGAAACGAATAACAATAATACCACTGTTGAAGAGAAAGCAACGGAAGAGCAAAAGAAGTTTTTCCTCGATTTACTTCCTGGGAAATTAATTGATATACAATTTAACAACCCTATTCAGGTTCGCTTTAAGCTCACTTTAATCGGTTACGACACCGGTAAATATCTAATATTAAAATACCCTGCTCAAGCAGGTAAAAACGATTACAGCGATATCTTAGTTGAAGGAAAAGGGGCTATTGTCCGTTATATCATCGAAGATGAACGCGGTGAATGTGTGGCTTTTTCAACCAGCATATTAGCGATTTCATTTCGCCCTGAACGATTAATTTATTTAGCCTACCCTAAAAAAATTGAAAGCCGCCAGTTGCGGGAAACAAGTAGACTACCGACTCATATCCCAGCTAAAATTAGTTTAAGCAAAGCTGATACCGATGCCGATAGTAAAAGCTTATTGCACGGGTTAATCATTGATATTTCACCCAGCGGGTGCCGCTTTGCAATACATGTGAGTTCTGGATTTGTTGCACTTAAAAAACGTCAAGTATTTGTGCATATCCTGTCGCCTGTAGATAATAAGTCGGTGATAATTACGTCTTATATCAGAAATAACCAAATGAAAGGTAACCGCCTAAGTGTAGGTATTGAATTTGACGCATCAGAGCAAAGTAAACTTAACACGCTACTCGAAGCGTATTCAATTGATATAGATTAAAAAACACCACAAAAACGAATTAAGGCTAACACCTTTATGGTTAACCTTGCTAACAGCAGTTCTATTACTCTAAAGGTTTTAAAAACCTCTCTGTTCTAGGTAAATAATAGTTATCGTGATCAAGCGATACAATCACACGCTCGGCTTTACCTAGTAGTTCATCACGTGGGATGAGCCCTATCACCCTTGAATCGGCACTATTGTCACGGTTATCACCCATGGCTAAATAGTAGTGTTCAGGAATTGTTATTTCGTCAAAGCTCGATAAACGTGATGGTGTATTGGCTACGCGGATTGAATGCTTATAACCATTTAAGTTTTCGATTTTATCTGAAGAAATCGTATTACTTAGCAAATTTGTGTAATTAAGCTTTTCGCCGTTGATTATTAGTTCATTATTTTCAAGCACAATAGTATCTCCAGGTACACCTATTACTCGCTTAATCAAACGGTTATCCGCCACCTTAGAATCAAATACAATAATATCGCCAGTTTGTGGGTCTGCCATTCTTAACAGGGATACATGCGTGAATGGTATACGTAAATCATACGCCATTTTATCGGTAAGGATTCGGTCGCCTTCTTCAATAGTCGGTTTCATTGAGCCTGTTGGTATTTCGTACCAATCGGCGACGGCACTACGAAACACACTCATTAAAATAATGAATACAATAGGGCCTGTTGATCTTTGCGGATTGGAATTTGTTCAAACAAGGGACGATTTAATCGCGGCGCGAGGTTTGTACCCTAGTGGGCTAAGTAAAAACCAAGTAACAAAGAGTTAATCGCTCCTTGGAAGAACCCTTTGGGCAATGGCTGTTTGGCATTGATGCTACGTTATCGCCTATTTATGGGGAATAACCACACCACATAGGCTCTGCCTTGCTTAAATACCAAACAGACTACTGCAAATTCAACCTTGAAAGGTTAACAGGCTCTAAGAACGATTGTTTTTCCAAAATTTATAAAGTCGCTTCATGTTTTTTCTCTGCTATAAGTTAAGTTTTTATCTGACTGTATAAACGCAGAGCCGTTCAAAGGAGTGTGTAACAAAACATGTTTAATGATAGAGACATGTATAAAACATGCCTCTAAAGATGGTTTACTGCTGATTTAACTTGTCTTTCGCTTCTTGTACTTTTGCAAAATCAAGCCCTAATTCATCAGTGGCTTCTTTAATCAAATGCGGTTGAGTCATCACTACAGCCATTAGTTGCTGAAGTTTTTCTGGTGGTATACCTAGCTCTTGCACTAATGCCATCGCCATCATCGGGTTTTGGGTAAATGCTTCAAACAACGCGGCTACTTTTTCATCACTGACGTTGTGCTCTTTTAATATTGCAATAATTGGATTCATTATTTGCCTTAATATTTTATAGTTTCACTAAATTATATGGGCGCACAGCCTAATTAACAATATTAATCCTGCTGTGCTCGTGTATGTCACTCAACCAGCAACACCACTTTACCGGAATTCTCGTTGCGCTCTAAAATAGCATGAGCCTCACTGGCTTGCTGCCATGACATGGTTTTATAAATATTAAAGTCATAGTTGTGGTTGGCAATATCATCATAAAAACGCGCTACAAAAGCATCTCTCAGAGCACGTTTAAACTCAGTACTGCGATTACGTAGCGTCGATGCATGAAACGAAATCCGTTTTTGTAATAAGCGCGCAAAGTCCACCTCTGCAAAGCGCCCGTCTAAAAATGCCAGCATAACAATCTGACAATCCATTGCGGCCACCTTGGCATTTTTATTTAAATAGCTACCAGAAACAGGATCAACAATTGCGTTTGCAGTTAGCTTATGTGATTTCATATAGTCAACAAAGTCGGTGGTTTTATAATTAATTACGTGGTCAGCCCCCAATCTTTTAGCATGTTCACATTTATCGTCCGAACCCGCGGTAATAACTACCTGCGCACCGGCACTTTTTGCCATTTGAATAGCTGCGCCACCAACACCACTGGCACCGGCATGAATAAGCGCCGTTTGCCCTGATTGTAATTTACCTAATTCAAATAGCGCACCAAAGGCAGTCAAATACACCTCACTTATGGCAGCACCTTGGGCCATAGAAATATGATCAGGTAATGCCATTAATTGCTGCGCATCCACCGCCACATATTCACTGTAAGCGCCACCAGCACATAAAGTAAAAATACGCTTACCCTGCCATTTTGGGTCTACCTCACTGCCAAGCTCACATACTGTGCCTGCACACTCCAGTCCTAAAATAGGGCTATCCCCTTCGGGAGCTGGATACTTACCTTGACGCTGCATACAATCAGCGCGGTTAACCCCAATCGCCGCCACTTTTACCAGCACTTCATTGCTATTAATCTTCGGCTTATCAGTTTGCGAAAACGCTAACTGCTGATCTTGATGTGAAATGTACTGCATAAATCTCCTCGTATCCTTGTATTGGGTTTTATTTGATTTTTCGCCACACTTCGGCTTCAACTAGCTGACCATTTTCGGTAAGAGAATGATGCCATAAGTTTCCTGCAACTTTATAATCAAAAGCCATGGTTTTACCCATCAATGATGCAATATTGCCATACTTAAAGGTCTCAATAAATTGCCCATCGGTTAATTTATACTGGCCACCACCAGCATAACTAAATTGGCCATTTTTCTCTGTGATATAGCTAAAATGTGATGCGGTTACTAATTTGACTGAAGTTATCTCTGGGGCTTTAGCAGTGACAAACCCATTTTCTACCGCATATTTTCCTTGAACAAACTCCCCGTGCCTAATAAAGGGTTCGCAAACACTGAGCATGGCAATAAAGTTAAGCCAATGAATATAACAAATTTCATAATAATCCTTATCGTGTTAACTGTGCCTTAAGAAATCAACTCAGCGTTGATTTACTGACATAGTATTAAAACGCCAACTTTGCTTATAAGGATATACATCCGGAAGCTGGCCTTGCTTAATATTTTGCTGGGTCATTTGCCAGTACTTTGCCGTAAATAAATCACTATGATAATGATTAAAATGGCTAAAGGCGCTGCTACTAGCACTAAAAAACACCTTAAATTGACTCGGAAATATATCATTTTGGTCAATATCAAAATAGCTGTGTGAGCTTAATTCTTCTAACGCGTTTTGTGTATTTGGCACGTCTCTAAAATTGCAATCGGTGAGAGGGCAAATTTCATCATAATCATAAAATACTATTCGCCCCCAACGTGTTACGCCGAAGTTTTTCATCAGCATGTCACCAGCAAAAATATTTGCACTGGCAAGCTCTTTTATCGCTTTACCATAATCAAGCATCACTTGCTGAAGTGATTTACTATTACATTGATTGATATACAGGTTGAGCGGTGTCATTTTTCGCTCAACGTAAACATGCTTTAGTATTAAGGCTTTGCCGGAAATGACTAAGCTATCGCCAATGTGTTTTTTCATTTCTATTAGCAGTTCATCACTAAAACGGCTTAAGTCAAATGCAAGGTATCTAAACTCATGAGTGTCAACTAATCGCCCTACTCTGTCAGCTTGTTTTACAAAGTTATATTTATCTTTTACTTGTTGTTTAGTTGCTGTTTTTGGGGCACTAAACTTATCTTTTATTACCTTGTATACATAATCTAGGCCGTCAATGGTAAAAACCAACATCACCATACCTGGAGTCCCTGGCGCTAAATGATACGTGTATTCCTCGGGACTACTTTTAGTGGTATCCACTTTATAACGATAAAACTCGGTTTTGGCATGTTTGATAAAACCAATCGCATTGAATAATTCAAATCGTTGTTTGTGAGGCATTAATACACTGAGGTAATCAACGTAACGGGCAGGTTGGTCGGTATCTACCATAAAATACGTGCGTGCAAAGCCAAATAATAAACTAAGTTGATCAGCCCCCATCATTACTGCATCAATTGTAAGCCCATCGGGGGTATTTAAAATAGCAATTGCAAAGGGCATATTATCGCCATTTTTGGCAATACATCGCCCTATGACATAACATGCCTTATTGCGATAAAAATGCGAGTTAGCGTATTCAATATAACCGTCATTTAGGTTTATTAATTCGTATACTTGTCGACATTGCTGTTGAGCACCTTGTGTTAACGTTGTTTGTAGCTTAGCTAAATCACAAGTTAAATCTTTAAACGGTACTCTAAACACTTGCTCATTTAATAAGGTTTTAATCGCCTGATCAAATCCTGCGGTTAAAGAAATACGACTCACAAGCCCTTCATAGGAGCGTGGCTGCCCTCGGTATTTTGCTTTTAATACAAATAAGTGAACTGTGCGAATTTTTTTATCATCCCAAATAGCGCCAAAGGTAGAATTAAAAAATGTATGCGCAATAGGCTGATTTTCATGTTCTTTTACCATTTCACCATAAATATTTTTAGCCCGTTGCCATGTTTGAGGGCAATTCAATTCATCATAAGCAATCACTCTAACCGCTTCACTTACTTGCTTTACTTGGCGTTCATACACTTGTAAGCGCTCTCGCATTGCTGCTTGCACTTCATGATACTGGCGTTGTTCAAAGCGACTTTGTGCCCCTAAGGTGATATTTAAAAATTGTGCAAACATAGCTTCAAAGCCTGCAAATACCGCTCGGGCTAATTTAGTGGCGACCATGGCTTGTATCGAATGATGTTCATAGGTTAATGGCGTGCTTGGCATGATATAGGCGCTTCTATTTTTAGCAATTATGCTGATTATTTTTTATTAGAGGTTTACACCTTAGCAAGCACACTTTAATTTAGGTAATTAATACAGCAAATAAATAAAATTGATCATATGAATATAAGAAATGTCGACCTCAATCTACTCGTCTATTTAAATGTATTAATAGATGAAAAAAGCGTATCTAAAGCAGCTAATAAACTCGCGCTTACCCAACCTGCGATGAGTAATGCGTTAAAACGTTTAAGAGATTTATTTGATGACCCTTTGCTAGTGCGTGCAGCTGGCTCTATGACTCCCACCGCCAAAGCGCTGTCGCTTAAACCTGAAATTGAAGCACTGCTTAAAATGGCCGAAGAGATCACCCAACCAAGCGAGCAATTTGACCCAGCGACTGCACATGTTACATTTCGTATTATGGCAAACGATTATTTAGAGTCGACCCTCATAGCCCCCTTTATTTGCGAGCAACTAGCTAAAAAACCGGGCATTGACTTCGATGTACTTAGCCCCAGCGATGTAAACTTACAAGATATGGAAAAAGGCACCATTGATTTGGCAATAAATCGCTTTAATGGCCTGCCGCGCTCTTTTCATCAGGCTACTGTATGGCGAGATAACTATTGTTGTTTAACCCACCCAAATAATGCTTTTTTAACGGATGCTAACTTAAATCAATATCTACAAAGCGAACATATTTGGGTTAACCGAGCAGGCTGGGGGCCAGAGCCCGCGGTGACCAATAAATCAGGTAAACAGAAATTAGGCTGGGTAGATGAAGCTTTGTGGCAATTAGAGCAAACCCGTAAAATACGTGTATTTACTCGTCATTACATGATTGCCAGCTTACTGTGTCAATCTGAGCAACTCATAGCAACGCTGCCGCGTCGTCAAGCAAAACTATTAACCAGGCACACTAATTTAGTGATTAGCCCGGTACCATTTCAAGTCGTGCCCATAGAAGTAAAAATGATTTGGAGCCCGTTATTACACCATACACCGGCGCATCAATGGCTTAGACGTGAGTTATTAGCGTTCGCAAATACAGTGGTTGATAGGTAAAACATTAAATATTGATTAAATCAATATCAGTTATTGAAAACAACAATTTCATTAATATTACACTTAGCGCTACAGTGAAGTTAAGCCAACAAACTAAGAGTAATAATTATGCAAACATCAGCAAGCTTCACACAACAAGACGGGTTATTCATTGATGCAAATTTACATCAATTCATTGAACAACAATTGTGCCCAAATACACCGCTTGAGACGGGTCACGTTTACCAGTCACTTGCCACATTAGTTGATGAATTCGGCTGTAAATGTCGTAAAAATAAACATAAAGAAAACGATATTCTCGACGTAAACACTTTATTAAGTGCCTATCAACGTAAAAGCCATCCTCATTGCCATGTTGATGCACAAACAACTGCGGCCGTATTAGATGAATACTGTTGTCAAGTACCTGCCATTATTGTAGTTGCGTTAATGGATACCCTCAGTGGCACTGTATGTGATGAGCCAAGCGCACATGAGCTTTACCACAGAGCAGCAGAGCTAACAGAGCGCCCATGCGTTCATCGTCAAGCAACTGCTAACGCTTCAGCAGCTTAAAATGCAGTCGTTTAAAAATGCTCGATAACCTTATTAGCAAACTGTTTGCAGCTTAAGGTTGTCGAGTTATGGCTTGATTGGGCCAAATCAAAAGTTACCTGCCCACTGGCAAATGTCATTTCTAAGGCGTTTTCGATTAAACATGCCGCTTCAACCCATCCCATAAATTTTAGCATTAGCACCGCGCTTAATAAGCTACTACTTGGGTTTGCCTTATCTTGACCAGCTATTCGCTCGAACGTGCCATGGGTCGGCTCAAAAAAAGCCACCTCTGTATTTAAATTGGCGGCAGGCATAATCCCTACCCCCCCCACTTGTGCACTGAGCATATCGGCTAAAAAGTCACCATTTTGATTTGTGGTAGCCACCACATCAAATTGCGCGGGATCCATTAAGCATTGCTGCAACATATTATCGGCAATCACTTCTTTAATAATCAAAGGGGGGAGATTGGTTCGTTGTATTTCAAGCCAACGCCCATTTTCATGTTCATTAGCATTGTATTCTTGTTTGGCAAGCGCAAAGCCCCAGCGTTTAAACGCTCCATCGGTAAACTTAAGAACATTACCTTTGTGCACTAACGTAAGCGACTCCCTTTCGTTTTTAAGAGCATAATTAATGGCATAGCGTATTAACCGCTCTGACCCTTCTTTAGATATATTTTTAATCCCAATACCACACTCTTGAGTAAAACGAAGCCGGGTTACCCCCATTTCTTCACACAAAAAATCGAGCATTTTTTCACTTTCAACACTCCCCGCCTGCCATTCAATTCCTGAATATACGTCTTCACTGCTATCGCGCAGTACGGTAATGTTAGTGGTAAAGGGGTCTTTTAATGGCGAGGGTAAGGCACTAAAGCCTTTTATAGTGCGCATATTAACAAATAAATCCATTTCATGGCGAAGTGCAACATTAAGAGATCGAAATCCACCGCCTAGGGGAGTGGTTAGTGGGCCTTTAATCGCAATTTTGCATTCACGCACTGCATTAATGGTTTCTTGAGGGAACCAGTCGCCATCATAAAGCTTGGCAGCTTGTTCACCATTATAAACCTGCATCCAATGTATCTTAAGTTTCTTGCCATAACAATGTTCTATGGCAGCATCCACTACTTGACGCATTACTGGCATCACATCTAAGCCAACACCATCACCGTCAATATAGGCAATAATAGGTTGTTCGGGTATATGCCACTGTCCTTGATCATCAATGTGAATATTTTCGCCATTGTCTGGCACCTTAATATGTTGATACTGCATACGTCCTCCTACAAGAGAATATATTTAAGCATGCATAACCCTACTTGTCTTCATAACAAAGCGTATAGCGGTTATTCAACGATAAAATGTAAAATTTAAGGTGCTTTTTTAACGGTTAAAATAACGTCAATCGCATTGAGTAGAGCCTCAACTTGTTGTATGTCGAAAGCGTCAGGTGAAGACTTTAAGTTTGTTTCAAAATCAACAGCCTGTTTATACAACGCTTGACACTCAAACATTCCAGCCGTTCCTTTGATCATATGCACGCTGCGTGCAAAACCCGTTATATCACCCTGCTTAAATTGAGACACTAACGTGTCTTTTTGTTTATTTAACCCTTTAATATATTCTTGCTTGAGTAGTGCAAACTCCTCATCGGGTAGCTTAATGTTTTCGCATATATCAATATCAAGGTAACTTGCAATTTTACTACTAAAACAGCTTCTATCTATAGGTTTGGCAATATGATCAGTAAAACCTTGTTTTAAATAGCGATCAATTTCATGCTTCATCGTGTTAGCAGTGAGCGCCACAATGGGTGTTGTTACCCCTGTTGCTTGTATAATCTTAATTGCTTGCTCACCATCCATAATTGGCATTTGAATATCTAATAAAATTAAGTCGAAGCTTTCATCCATCGCTGCTTGCGCTGCATCTCGACCATTTTCAACAGCTACAACGGTTAACCCCATCCGCTCTAAAATTCGCTTAATAAGCTGACGATTTTCTGGATGGTCTTCAGCCACAAGTACTCTACCCACTAAATTTCGCTGACTATTATTTAAAAATAGCTCTTTGGTTTGTGGTTTACGTATATCGTCAAATGCGTTAACCCATTGCGTATGTTCGGTTGTATTTAACTCCATAGTAAAGCAAAACTCGCTACCCCTACCTACCACAGAAAATACAGTAATATCGCCATTTAGTTTATTTGCTAAGCTTTTTGATATATTTAAGCCAAGTCCAGTACCACCGTATTTACGAGAAATTGACGAGTCAGCTTGGTGAAAGGGAGTAAATAGGTCTTTTTGCTCGCTTTCGGTCATACCAATACCGGTGTCTTCAACTTTAATTATTAGTTGCTTTTGATTGCAACTCACCGTCAGCATTATGTAGCCCTGGGTAGTAAATTTAAGTGCATTGGTTGCTAAATTTAATAATATTTGCCTAAGTCGAGTTGGATCTGAGACTATCCAATCTGGTAATGGAAATTGATAATCAACTTTGAATTTTAAGCCTTTATCGCGGATTTGCTTTCCTAGTAATGATTCAATTTCAGCAATAGTGGCAAACAAATCCGTTTCAACTAATTCTATCTCTAAACGGTTAGCCTCAATTTTCGACATATCCAAAATATCGTTAATTAGCCCAAGTACATGACGACTGTTTTGCAAAATCACCCTGATCCCATGATTTCTTTCATGAGGCTGTATATCACCTAAAATTATCCCATCAGCATAACCAATAATGGATGTCATTGGGGTGCGGATCTCATGGCTCATGTTAGCTAAAAATCGACTTTTAGCTTCACTTGCATCACGAAGCTCCTCCGCCAATTGTTGTAACTCTTGGGTGCGCAGCTTAACCTTGTGTTCCAAATTTTTAGTCAATTCAACATTCTGATGATGCAAAATACTGAATTTATTTGCGACAGCAAAAGCAAGTAATACCGCATCGAGCGCTGTGCCAATAAGCCCAAGTAAATAGAGATCCATTTTTATTGGCTCAATAATTCCTAGATTAGTTAAATTGCCAACCATATTAGGAATGGCCATAGCCAAATAGGCGAGAACAAAATAGCGAGCCGGCTTAAAGCCACTGATCCAGCTTCGTATACCAACAACCATACCTAAAGATAAAGTTGCCCCTGTTACTAAAGTGGCCCAAGTAAAGCCAAAACCAGGCCAAACCATTGCAAAAGGTGCGCCTGCTGTGGCAACAATGCCTAGGTAGATTGATAATCGAGATAACTTAGGAGACGTGTCTTTTAATTTAAGTAAGCTGTTAAAAAATAAAATATTTGTGATGGGAATTAAAGTAAAACCTAACCAATGAAAATGGGCATTGTAAAAACCAAAAATTTGATCCGGTATATGAAAAAACTGACTCCAAGCCAACACCCAGCATGCTGTGAACATGGCGTAGTACAAATGGGTTTTATCTCTATCACCCAAGTAAATAAGAAAGTTATATAAACCTAACGCAATACCAACCCCAAAGCACAGCAACATAATCATGTTGTCTGAGGTTTTTCTTACAAAAAAATCGTCATAAGATGAAAGCACTAATTTTGGGGGAGTATAAAAGTATTCACTTTGAAATTTTGCAATTAACACATAGGAGCCATCAGGCGTAAGCTTCACTTTATTACCATAGTGAAATGCAAACTCATTGGGATAAAGCCCCCCAGTTACATACTCCTTTATTGGCTCATCAAAGGTCGACATATCATAGATACGGGTTTCGATTTTTGAAAGTAGCGTGTTATACGGATAGAGCACCAGTTCATTTAAGTCAGTTTTATTTTCAAGTGCTATAACAAACCAAAAACTACCACCAAAAAAGACGTTCTTGATTGTGGCTGTTTATTTTCAAGCCACGTTTCAATTTCAGTATGGTTTCGGGGGAAAGCCCCATCCGTTCCCTGAAATACATGACCTTGACGGAGTAAATCAGTATCTTGTTGTTTTAAAGTATACGTAAAAGGAGCAAGTGTATCTGCCTGCGCTAAGTTGCTAAAGCACAAAAATACACAATATAAAAATAGCTTTAGAACTGCCTTCATTGGCATACTTGGCACCTTAATTTAAAAACTGAAATTAAAACTGATAACTAACATCCAAACCAAAACGCCTGCCTTCACCTTTAAAGTCTTCAAGCATGCCTAGGAAAGAGCTTAAATCAAATTTTAAGTGACTATATTGCGTACCAAAAAGGTTTTTCCCCCAAATAGCAATCGCCCAGTTATCATGTTGATAATGTATGTTTGCGTTAAAAATACTATAGCCATCTTGCATCGCATAAGGGTTTTGATTCTGATCAAAATAATAGTCGGATTGATAATCAACTAATAATTGCGTTGTTAGTGGGTGATTAGCCAGCACGTGCGTGTATTCAATGCCTGCACTGAGATTCCATTTTGAGGTAAATGGTAAGCGATTATCAGTTAATGCGTTACCTAAAGGATCAACATATTCTTCAAACTCTGCATGGGGTATATAACCCATAGCAAACTTAACATTCAAATCATCGGTCATCCAATACTCAAAATCTGCCTCTAGGCCATATATAGTCGAGTCAGCCACATTTTCTAATAATTGAATAGGCGGGCTCTGTTCAGATACTGAAGGCTGATTCATAAACACTTGTTGATCATTATAATCATAATAAAAAACAGCCCAATTAAATCGCATGCCCAACTGTGGCCACCAAGACTTTGAGCCAATTTCATGTGAGTTCAATCGTTCTTTTTGATAATCAGCAAGCTGTGCTTGTTCAACTGATGATAAAAACCCACCGTTATAGCCTCCGCTTTTCGCGCCATTAGCAAATCGATAATAAGCATAGGTTGCATCATCCAGCTTAACGTTCACACCCAACTGACCAGAAATGCCATTGTCTGACTGCTCTCCCTGAACACGATAAAATGGCACCTTAACTCCGGTTAAATCGTTCGGATCTAAAATAATATTAAGCTGAGACGTTGAGTCGTAATCTAAAGACTCATAAGAATAACGAAGCCCAGCGGTAATTAGCCAATCTTGATTTAATTGATAGTCAAGTTGCGAAAACGCTGCAACACTCTTTGTTTTTATATTATTGTCATAGAAAAAAGTAGCGGTTAAATCTGTCGGTAAAATGCCTCGATAATCTCGTAAAATATCATTTACATTATCTTAAATAATAGACTCATCAGCATAGTAAATTCCCGTTGTAAGAAAATGCTCTGCGAGCTGAGATTGCAACCGAAATTCCTGCGTTACTAAATCAGTATTTAAACCTAAATTACCTTCACATAACCGTGCTGGAGAGCCATCACAGTTAAAGGCATGATCACGCTTTAACTTGTTATAGCTAGTTAGTGAAATAAGCTCATTGTGTGAGTCCAACTGCCAATTTACATGGGCACTAATCCCCTTACCATCGGTTTTATGTGGCGAATTATTATTAACGCTTACAGTATAAAAATCATCACTGCCATCATTAAATCCAAAGTTATCAAAACAGTTGGTTGAACCTGCTTGTGCTGGCGAGCACCGCTCTCCAGTCAGCGGATTAGCAATAACTCCAATACTGCCAACAGGCTGAACTATGCCATCCCAATCGGAAATATGCCCTTTTATCAACAACTGCACAGTGTCAAAGTCAGCTAAAAAAGATACTCGACCATTTGTTTGCCGCATGCCCGCTGTTGGTGAATCAGCAAAAATATTGTTTGTAGAATAATCATAATTTTGATGGTTTAGCGCAACACGAACGGCTGTGTCTTCTCCAATAGCCGAATTAAACATAGCATCAACACTGGTTGCATTATTATTAGCAACACCTGTACTTAAATAACCACTTTGTTCAAACTCAGGGCGTTTAGAGCGGATTAAAATAGCCCCACCAGTGGAATTACGACCAAATAAAGTTCCTTGAGGGCCGCGCAAAATGTCAATCTGCTCAATATCAAATAAGTTAACAATTTGGTTACTGGCAGAGCCCACTGCTATTTCATCAACATACATAGCCACCGGCGATGTATTCGCGGTGTTGTAATCAACTAGCCCTACGCCACGAATATTAACTGCTGGCGGTGTACCTTCCGCCGCGTTTTGACTAATTTTTAAATTAGGGGCAAATACAGATAACTCAGTCGAATCTTTAACGTGTTGCGCTTTGAGATCCCCCCCTTTTATTGTGCTTACAGAAATGCCGACTTCTTCAATTTTTTGCGCTCTTTTTTGCGCATAAACCTCGATGATTTCCATATTCGGTTGGTCATCATTTCCACCCTCTACAACTACTTTTGCCTGCAGTGGCAGTAAAAAGCCTGGTAAGCATACCAACCATAGGTTTTTATTAAGAAGCTTGCCTTTATTTTTCATTTCACGTGACCTTTACGCTTAACAAATGTAAACAATATGTTTAAGTACATACTAATCAACCAATTAAACTGTGCTGTAAAAATATTTTAATTTTTAATGGCTACAAATGTATTTTTCCAGCATTTGCGTGGATACTGCGCAAACATAGCAAATTAATATTTAAAGATAGCCTCAGGTTAGGATTATAGGAAAAGACAGACTGCCTACATGAAAGTTTTATACTATTCAAAGTATTTTAATAAATTGCTTGCAAAGAAAAATGTTGTGACGTAATATTGCTGCTTGGCTATAAAAAGCCCTAGCGGTTAACCTCTTTACCCTGATCCAGTAAGCCCCGCAAAACGTATATTCAAAAGCTAAGTTATTGTACGGCGAGAACCCCTATTAATACCTTGATGATTTATTTTAATATCATCGTAAAAGTGTCATAAAGATCGTCAACACTGTAATGAAGCTAAACACAATGTGATTATTTATCATCTGTAATGTGCTTTAAGAAAAAGCCCAGAATAAATAACAAAAATAAAGTGAGTTTTATTATGTCATACAAATATAACGGATCTATGATCCAAATAGCACATCCAGTGCAATCAATTTCGGTTAACAAACATCGTGTAATCTTTAGTGATACACAGGGTTTGAAAAATGCGTTGTTTCAAAAAGCAAGCGATGCACGTCAATTTGTAAAATGGCTGAAAGCCAGCTAGTTATTCATAAGTTAAACACTTATAAATAAATTTAAAATGCCAGCATAAAGCTGGCATTTTACTTTTTGGGATATTATTGACTACACTTAAATTCATGTTTAATTATTCGTTGTAGTGTAAATGCAGTTTTCGTGGTTAATACTATTCGTCTGTGTATTTTTGAGCACAACGTGTGATGCCAGAACAATAAAATGGTTAACGCATGACTTTGCGCCCTATTACATTTTAAGCGGTCCGGATAAATCTCAGGGACGTGATGAAAGTATTATTTCGCTGTTAGAGCAACAACTCCCGCATATTAACTTTGAACGAGTCATTATCCCCTCTGGTAAAGTCATTCAGGAACTTGCAAACCAGCAATCTAATGCTTGTGCATTATCACTTTATAAAAACAAATACCGAGAAGAGCGTGTTTATTTCACGCATCAAAGCTCTACAGCAGGTCTTTCTCCCTCTATTGCCATGCATCAAAAGCTGAGTGCTGCGCTAGATATCGAAAGCAGTGAGTCGGTGTCATTAACTCATTTATTAGTGAAAAAACAACTCACCTTAGGTGTATCGATGAATCGCTCATACGGCAGCGAGATTGATAAAATAATTAATACCACACCTAATACAAACATCATTATTAGACCCACTCGCGATACCCTGAGTACATTAACTTATATGCTTAATTTAGAGCGAATTGATATTTTGCTAGGTTATCCCAGTGAGCATTATTACTTAGCAAAAACGATGGGGTTTACTGATAATTTAACGCAGCGTATGCTAACAGAAGCACCAAAAATTAGTTACGGTTATATTGGCTGCACTAAAAACGAGCAAGGCGCAGAAGATATTGCCACACTCAATCAGCAACTAAAAATGCTTAAACAAACTAAAGAATATAAGCAGGTATTAACTCGGTGGCTGCCGAATGATTTAAAGCCAAAACTGACTCTACATTTACAGTAAAAAGCTAAGCGAGATCGCGCTTAGCTTTAACTATAAAACGGTATTATTGACGAATACCTTCAATAAATAACCCAATATCAACATGCGTTGACGCAGGGCCTAAGTCGTAATCAATACCATAGTCGGCCAACTTTAAGCTGGTTTCACCTTCAAAACCAACACGGTAACCACCCCATGGATCTTGACCTTCACCAATTTTATCTATTTCAAAGCTAATTGTCTTTGTAACGCCATGAAGGGTAAACTCACCGGTTACTGTCGCTTCTTCACCGTCTTGATCAAACTTAATGGCAGTGCTTTTAAAGCTAGCCTGTGGGTATTTGCTTACGTTTAAAAAGTCACCACCGCGTAAGTGTTTATCTCGTTCGGCATGGTTTGAATCTAGGCTTGCTGTGTCGATATTTACACTAATTTGAGATGCGTTTGGGTTCTTAGCGTCGTAGTTAAACTGTCCATCAAAGGTGTTAAAGCGCCCATGCAACCAACTGTAACCTAAATGTTTAATTTTAAAATTAACAAAGGCATGTGCTCCTTTGGTATCAATAACATAATCTGCAGCATTGGCATGGGTAGCCGTCATAAACATCGCTGCTGATAACGCTGAAGTTAATAATAACTTTTTCATTTTAAGCTTCCTTTTGTAATTTGATCATTCTAATTAATGTTTTATCTTTATCAATAAAGTGGTGTTTTAACGCACCCAAAATATGCAGCACCACAAACCCTATCAGTAAGCATGCGCTGTAATAATGAATCTGCCCTGCTATATCCGCCTGGGAATCAAAGGTAAAGTCGATGGCTTTCACATAAAACAAGCCAAACACTTCGATTGGTCGTCCATCAGCAGTAGAAATTAAGTATCCAGACACCATAATGATCACTAAAAACAAATACATTAAAATATGTGCCGTTTGCGCGAGCTGGTTTAATTGTGTGTTGGTACCAATAGGGCTAGGTTTTACATTAAATCGACGCCATAACAGTCTAAAAACAAATACAGCGGCTAAACTTAGCCCTATGCTTTTATGTAAATCTAATGAGCCTTTGTACCAGCTATCGTAGTAAGTTAGCTCAACCATACCATATATAAACCTAAACCAAACAAACCAAAGATGGTCAGCGCCATTAGCCAGTGTAAAAGTATAGCCACTAAGCCATAACCGGTTTTTGAGTTTTTAAACATTGCCTATTGCCAATCCCTAATCTAGTAATAGCATTACGATATAATGGATAACTGGCGATTAAAATAGCATATGCAAACACTCACCGTGCGTATACGCACAGTAAAGACAGTAAATTTAGTATAATTGCAATAAATCTAAGGAAGGTTAACTTTCTGCTGACTCGTTAAGAGACACATATACTTGGCTATCAGACTCAACTTGCAAGCACGCAATTAAGCCCTCTTTGATTAGTTCTAACATCGCGATAAAACTAACAACAACCCCACTACGCCCCTCTTCAAAGGTAAACAATTGAGTAAACGCAACGGGCGCTTTTGCTTGGGATAAAGTGTGTAAAATTAAACTCATACGTTCACGAGTTGACAGGGTTTCTGCACTAATTAAATGATGCTCAAATGTTTTAGCACGTGCCATTACGTCGCTTAGCGCTAACAATAGATCTTTGATTGCCAGTTCGGGTAAGGGTTGGTTTTTTTCTTCTAACTCTGGGAAAGTTGCATTGGCGATAAATATATCGCGACCAACGCGGGGTAAAGTATCTATATTTTCGGCCGCTTTTTTAAATTGTTCGTACTCTTGTAGACGTTTTATAAGTTCGGCGCGGGGATCTTCCTCTTCTTCTAATTCTTCATGCACAGGCAGTAACAACCGCGACTTAATCTGCGCCAGCAATGCTGCCATTACAAGATATTCGCCAGCAAGTTCTAACTGAAACTCACTCATCATTTCTACATATTTTACATACTGCTCAGTAATGCTAAATATAGATAATTCGAGAACATCTAACTTGTGCTTTTTAATTAAATAAAGCAACAGATCTAACGGGCCTTCAAAAGTTTCTAAAATAACTTCAAGCGCATCAGGGGGAATATATAAATCTTCAGGCTTATCAACAACGGCTTTACCATGCAAAAATGCCAGTGGCAGCTTTTGCTGCACTAGCCTCTCTGTAGGTATTAACGAAACCGTCTCAGGCTGTTTCATTGTTATTCAAATGGAGCCGTATCACCGCAGCCGACACGTAAAATTTGAATATCGTCTTCTGATAAATCAATTACCGTGGTTGCTTGCTCTGTGAGGTATCCGCCGTGAATAATTAAATCGACATGCTTATCTAGGCGCTCCAAAATGTCATCTGGATCCGCTTGCGTGTATTCATCACCCGGCAAAATAAGTGAGCATGACATTAATGGCTCACCCAATTCAGCAAGCAACGCACAGGCAATTGGGTGTTCAATAACACGAATACCTATGGTTTTTTCTTATCGTTTAATAAGCGTTTAGGTACTTCTTTTGTGCCTTTAAAAATAAACGTATAAGGCCCCGGGGTATTATTTTTGATCAGCCTAAACATTTGGTTATCTACCCGAGCATAAGTAGAAAGCTCAGATAAATCGCGGCATACTAAAGTAAAATTATGGTGTTTTTCAATGCCGCGAATACGCTCTATGCGCTCTTTAGCTTGTTTGTTACCTAAATTACAGCCAATCGCATATCCCGAATCTGTTGGGTACACAACTACGCCGCCTTGCTTAATAATATCAACAGCTTGAGAGATTAGTCTAGGCTGTGGGTTATCCGGATGTATATGAAATAATTGACTCATAATGCAACTCCTTCGTGCTTTTCCCATGTTTGCCAAACCCCTTGGCAATCTTTAGGTAAGTATAAATTTTTTCCAAGTTCTAAATAACTAGTCGGAAAATGAAAATCAGAGCCTTGAGAGCAAAGCAAATCGTATTCTTGACTCAATAAGCCTAAAAACTGACGCTCACTCGGGGCCTGTTGCGGTTGGGCAACTTCCATTGCGTCACCGCCCACTGATTTAAATTCCACGAGTAGTTTACGCAACCATTTATTCGACATTTTATAGCTACTTGGGTGCGCTAAAACAGCCACTCCACCGGCGGCATGAATCGCTTTAATTGCCGTTTGCATATCACACCAGTTACTCGGTACGTAACCGGTTTTTCCTCGCCCTAAGTACTTTTTAAATACCCCAGGAAAGTTTTTAGCCACACCTCGCGCAATTAAGGCTCGGGCAAAGTGAGCGCGAGTAATTTGCGCATTTTCAGCCAGCTCGCGGGCTTGTTGATAAATACCTTCAAAGCCATTTTTAGTTAATCGGTGGCCTATTTCAATTGCACGGGTTTCGCGCTTTTGCTGTTGCTCGGTGAGTAATGTATGCAAAGTGCTATCATTGGTATCAATATTTAGCCCAACAATATGAATTTCAAAACTCTCCCATTTAGTTGATATTTCAACCCCATTAATCAGTTTAAGCGGCAAGTTTTCGCGTTTGATAAAAGCCTGCGCAGGCTCAATTGCCGCCACAGTGTCGTGGTCGGTAATGGCAAATACATCAATTTTTTTATCGACTGCTCGCGCTAATAATTCCTCAACCGTTAAGTGTCCGTCTGAGTGCGTTGTATGGCTATGTAAGTCGTATTTTATCAAATGAAAACTACTTTAATTAATGGTTTAAGGGTGTTTCACACAGTATAACAAGTTTTTTAACGAAATTGTTTTAAATAAACACTTGACACAAAAGCAGTTGATACGTTTTACTGTAGCCACTTTTAGACATTAAAGAATAAATAACAATGAAAAATACAATTCAAAACATCATCTGGTGGTGGCACTCTTAAAACAAAGGGTGATGAATTGTCGTGTCTAAACAAAAAATTCTAACCCGCTACCATGCGGGTTTTTTTATCACTAAATTTTGCAATACAAGATTAACAGGAATTAAAAACATGAATAACGTAAACACTCTTACACATCATTGGTGGTGGCGCCTGGCATAGCGGGACGGTAATGGTCTATCTATAATTTAGACATCGTTATTCAAACCCCGCACTGCTTAGCATTGCGGGGTTTTATTTTTTTAGGGGATGAGGTTTGATTTTTAGTCATATAACAACAACACCAGGTGAAGTGACCAGCATAACGCAAGTAAGAGACTACATAAGTAGCCCACTTGCCTTGTATGCGGCACTTGATAAACCTAACTCACTATTGCTTGAATCTGCAGAGATAGATTCAAAAGATAGCGTAAAAAGCTTAATACTGGTTGATTGTGCATTACGTATTGTTTGCCAAGGCAACCAAGTGAGCATCAGTGCACAATCAAACAACGGCCAACAACTACTTAACTATTTGCAAGCTAATGTACAAAACTGCGCTTCACAGTTAACCGATACCACACTCACACTTGAGTATCACCCAGCCGATGACACCATTGACCAAGCTAGCAAACTGATAGCAGATAACGCTTTTAGTGCACTACGCACTTGTTTAAATAGTATTAAAAGCACCACTGACAATCCGTTCTCAGTGTTTTTAGGCGGCGTATTTGCCTACGACATGGTGGCTAACTTTGAACAACTAACCGATGTACCCGACGGTGAAAACACCTGTCCAGACTACGTATTTTATTTAGCAGAAACACTGGTTGTTATTGATCACCAAAAACAAACAACCGAGTTAATTGGCAATGTGTTTAATGGCCCAGATGTTCACGCAAACTGTTTTGAAGTGGGCAAACAATTAGAGCGCCTAAATACATTGTGTGACCACGCCGCAGACTTTAGTGCCCCAAGTCAAACGGGTGATTGCCCTGTAAATGTTGATATTAGTGATGAGCAATACTGCCAGCAAGTGATTAAGCTTAAACAACACATAGTTGATGGCGATATCTTTCAAGTGGTGCCCTCTCGCACTTTCTCATTGCCGTGCCCTGACTCATTACATGCTTATAGCCAGCTTAAAAAGCAAAACCCTAGCCCGTACATGTTTTACATGCGTGATGAAGAGTTCTCATTATTTGGCGCATCCCCAGAGTCTGCGCTTAAATATGAGGTTCAATCTCAACAAGTTGAGGTTTATCCGATTGCAGGTACTCGTCCACGGGGCAAGTTTGCAAATGGGCAAATTAATCCTGATTTAGATAGCCGTATTGAACTTGAACTCAGAAACGATCAAAAAGAACGAGCTGAGCATTTAATGCTGGTTGATTTAGCGCGTAACGACGTGGCTCGTATTAGCGTGCCTGGTACTCGCCATGCAAAAGAGCTATTAAAAGTAGACCGTTATTCACAAGTAATGCATTTAGTATCACGCGTAGTTGGAACATTAAAACCAGAACTAGATGCCCTGCATGCTTATCAAGCCTGTATGAACATGGGTACCTTAGTGGGTGCACCCAAAGTACGTGCGGCAGAATTAGTGCGTAAAACAGAAGGCAAACGTCGCGGTAGCTATGGTGGCGCGGTTGGTTATTTAACCGGTGACGGTGCCATGGACAGCTGTATTGTTATTCGTGCCGCCTTTGTTAAAAATAATATTGCGTATGTGCAAGCCGGTGCTGGGGTTGTATTCGATTCAGATCCAATGTCAGAGGCAAACGAAACGCGCGCTAAAGCCCAAGCGGTGATCACCGCGATTAAATCGACGTATAAGGCAGTATAAAATGAGTGAAGCACACCCTATTAAAATTTACTTTTTAGATAACTTTGACTCATTTAGCTACAACCTTGTTGATGAGCTAACAATGCTAGGTTCTGAGTTAGTGGTTTACCGAAACAACATTAGCGCAGAGGTCATATTCGACAAAATGCAGGCAGAGCGTGGACAAGTACTGCTGGTATTATCACCAGGCCCTGGTGCGCCTAGCGATGCAGGCTGCCTTATGGAGTTAATTAACCTGTGTAAGGGCCAGTTTCCAATGCTAGGTATTTGTTTAGGCCAACAAGCGCTAACACAAAGCTATGGCGGAGTAATCGGTCACGCTGGTGAAACCGTACATGGTAAGTCATCAATTATAAATTTAAATGATCACCCTGTATTTTACGGCATGGGTAGCACTATACCGGTGGCACGTTATCACTCATTAATGGCAACAAAAGTACCTGATAGCTTAGCTGTTATTGCCAAGTATCAAGATATACCAATGGCTATTTATCATCATCAAGACAATGCACTGGGCTATCAATTCCACCCAGAGTCTATTTTAACGCCCAATGGCGCAATGCTACTGCAACAAAGCGTTGCTTATTTAACACGTGCGAAATAAAAGGAACATTATGACTAATCAATTACACAGCCCGCTTAATGTTCAACACGCTATTGAGCATATTATTGCAAAGCAGTCACTGAGTTACGCGCAAGCAAAAGCGCTATTTGACCAAATTATGCAAGGCAATATGAGCGATATTGAACTCTCTGCGTTACTAATTGGCCTTAAAATGAAAGGTGAAGTAAGCGATGAGATTGCCGGTGCAGCCGCTTCAATGCGTGAAAATGCCGTTCCCTTTATCACTAATAAAACGCAACTTGCTGATAGTTGCGGTACTGGTGGCGATGGTTCAAACACTATAAATATTAGTACCACCGCCGCGATTGTAGCGGCAGCAGCTGGTATTAATATGGTAAAACATGGCAATCGCAGCGTGTCGAGTAATTCAGGGTCTGCTGATTTACTCAAAGCACTGGGGATCAATATCGATATGACTCCCACACAAGCGGCTAAATGCCTTGAACATACAAATTTTACCTTTTTATTTGCACCGCACTATCACAGCGGCGTGCGTCATGCGATGAACGTGCGTACCAGTTTAAAAACCCGAACTATTTTTAATATTCTTGGGCCACTGGCTAATCCAGCCGCTCCTGAGGTGCAATTACTGGGCGTGTACGATGAGTCTTTATGCATGCCTATGGCACAAACGCTTAATACTCTAGGCACTAAACGCGCTATGATAGTACACGGCTCCGGTACTGACGAAATCGCCTTACATGGCTCAACACAGGTTGTAGAGCTTAATAATGGCAAAATCACCCAGTACACACTCAACCCAAGTGATTTTGACCTTGCAAACTATTCACTTGAACAATTAGCCGGTGAAGGCCCACAATACAACGCAAACGCCAGCCTTGCTATTTTACAAGGTAAAGGCACTGAGGCACACAACGCCGCTATTGTTGTTAATGTAGCCGCATTGCTGTACTTAACAGGCCAAGCACAATCGTTAAAACAAGGTGCGCAAATCACACACTCTTTATTACGTTCAGGCAAGGCCATGGACACACTAAATGCAATTGTTGAGGTAAGTCATGGCTAATGTATTAGATAAAATTATTGCTGATAAAAAAATAGAACTCATTGAGCGCAAAGCAGCGCGCCCACTTGAGAGCTTTAAGCATCAAGCTAAACCCACCACACGTAGATTTTATCAAGCGTTAGCGGCACCTGGCACACAGTTTATTTTAGAATGCAAAAAAGCATCGCCCTCTAAGGGGTTGATTCGTCAGCCATTTGATTTAACAGAAATCACCCAAGCGTATAAGCAATATGCCACTTGTATGAGTGTACTAACTGACGAAAAGTACTTTCAAGGCAGTTTTGATTACCTTGAATTTGTGCGCAGCCAAGTAGAACAGCCGCTTATTTGTAAAGACTTTTTTATTGATGAGTACCAAGTTTATATGGCACGTATATATGGCGGCGACGCTATTTTACTGATGCTATCAGTGCTTGACGATCAGCAATACAAAGCACTGCATGCCGTTGCCGACTCGTTAAATATGTCGGTGCTAACTGAAGTAAGTAACGAAGCAGAAGTGCACCGTGCGCTGGCACTTGATGCGCAAATAATTGGCATCAATAATCGCGATTTGCGCGACTTAAGCACCGACTTAGCCACTACAGAACGACTACGTAAGCTTATTCCTAGTAATAAAGTGGTTATTTCTGAGTCAGGTATTTACACCCATCAAGATGTAAAACGCTTAGCCCCTTTATGCAATGGCTTTTTAATTGGCAGCTCATTAATGGCTGAAGCTGATTTATTACAAGCATGCCGCCGCGTAATATTAGGCGAGAACAAAGTGTGCGGCTTAACCCGTAATCAAGACGCTATGGCAGCCTATAACAATGGCGCTGTGTATGGCGGGCTGATTTTTTACCCTAAATCCCCCCGCTTTGTCGATTTGGATTGCGCCAAAGAAATCAGCCAAAGTGCGCCTTTAAAATTTGTCGGTGTATTTGTTAATGCCGCTATATCTGACGTGGCTGAACACGTTAAACAACTTAAATTATCAGCCGTTCAATTACATGGCCAAGAAGATGAACAATACATTGCGTCGTTACGTAATGAATTACCACGTAATTGTGAAATTTGGAAAGCACAGTCGATAAAAGATGTTTTACCACAACCTATTGCAGGCGCAGATCGCCATTTATACGACACCCACAGTGATTCACAGGCTGGCGGCACAGGCAAAACATTCGATTGGTCAGTGCTTCGCGATGCTACGACCCCATTTATGCTTGCTGGCGGCTTAAACCCAGACAATATTAGCGATGCACTTTTTCAAGGTGCTCTTGGACTTGATTTAAATTCAGGTGTTGAAGAGTCTCCAGGGAAAAAGTGTGCAAACAAACTACATCATGCTTTTACAAGTATCAGAAATTATTGAGGTTAAAATGCAAAATCCAGCTTATTTTGGCGAGTTTGGCGGTATGTTTGTACCGGAACTGCTTGTCCCTGCGCTTAAGCAGTTAGAAAACGAATTTAATAAAGCACAAAAAGATCCTGAGTTTCAGGCAGAGCTAAGTAAATTACTTAACGAGTATGCGGGTCGCCCTACGCCGCTTACGCTAACGCGTAACTTAGTTAAAAACCCTAAAGTTAAACTGTACTTAAAGCGTGAAGATTTACTCCACGGTGGTGCGCACAAAACAAACCAAGTATTAGGCCAAGCACTGCTTACCAAACGCATGGGTAAAAAAGAAGTCATAGCAGAAACCGGCGCCGGCCAACATGGTGTAGCCACTGCACTTGCCTGTGCATTGCTTGGCTTAAAATGCCGTATTTACATGGGTGTAAAAGATGTTGAACGCCAGCAGCCAAACGTATTTAGAATGAAACTCATGGGCGCTGAAGTTATTCCAGTAACGGCAGGCTCGGGCACATTAAAAGATGCGGTTAATGAAGCATTACGTGACTGGTCAGCAAATTATCAAGACGCTCATTACCTTTTAGGTACAGCCGCGGGTCCTCACCCATTCCCGACTATTGTACGTGAATATCAAAAATAATTGGTGAAGAAGCAAAACAACAAGTACTTAAAGCCGAAGGCCGTTTGCCTGATGCGGTTATTGCGTGTGTAGGCGGTGGGTCAAACGCCATTGGTATGTTTACCGATTTTATTGATGAGCCAAGCGTTAAGCTTATTGGCGTTGAACCTGCAGGTAAAGGGTTAGACACGCACGAGCATGGCGCAACCATCTGTAAGGGAACAAAAGGTATTTTGCACGGTACTTACACTTATATTATGCAAAATACAGATGGTCAAATTGAAGAGTCTTACTCTGTATCAGCGGGACTAGATTACCCTGCTGTAGGGCCACAACATGCCTTTTTACACGAAACGGGCCGTGCTCAATATGTAGGTATTACCGACACCAAAGCACTTGATGCCTTTCAAGCATTGGCTAAACACGAAGGGATTATTCCTGCGCTTGAATCAAGTCATGCGCTAGCCTACGCCCTCGAATATGCAGAAGAGCAAACGCAGGACAGTATTATTGTTATTAATTTAAGTGGTCGTGGCGATAAAGATTTAGCCCATGTACACAAGGTATTATCAGAGGAAGGTCAACTATGAGCCAAGTAAAAACTGACCGTTACGGACAAATGTTTGCCGCACTAAAAGAGCAAAACCAAGGTGCGTTTGTACCGTTTGTGACCATTGGCGATCCGGGTAAAGCGCAAAGCATCGAAATTATTAAAAGCTTAATTGATGGCGGCGCTGACGGGCTTGAATTAGGTATTCCGTTTTCCGACCCGATTGCCGATGGCCCTGTTATTCAAAAGGCCAATATTCGTGCTTTAGATGTACAAATTAATACACAAGATTGTTTTGATATTATTAAAGAAATACGCCAGTACAATGCCGATATTCCAATTGGCTTATTGTTGTATTCAAACTTAATATTTAAACGTGGCTTAGAAAAATTTTACACTGATGCAAAAGCAGTAGGCGTTGACTCTATTTTGGTGGCTGATGTGCCATTGCACGAGTCGAAAATGTTTAGAAAAGCCGCCATGGCCAATGGTATAGACCCAATTTTTATCGCCACGCCGAACGCCAGTGACGATACGCTACGTGAGTGTGCATCGTACGGTCGCGGCTATACCTACTTACTGTCTCGTGCAGGGGTAACAGGCACCGATACTAAAGCACAAATGCCTGCAACCCATGTGGTTACACGCCTGCAAGAGTACCACAGTGCGCCTGCATTATTAGGTTTTGGTATTTCAACACCTGATGATGTAAAAGCCGCGCTTAAAGCCGGTGCTGCGGGGGCAATTTCAGGCTCTGCAGTCGTAAAAATCATTGAAGCAAACTTAAATGATTTAGATGCAATGACCACACAATTAAAAACATTTGTAAGTGAGATGAAAGCCGCAACAGCGCTTTAATCAACGATTTTTAATCACTAAAAAAGGGCATTTAATATGCCCTTTTTGTTTTGAAGTGCTAACTTAATGCGCTTGATGCTTACCCTCAAGGATCTCTTCAATAAATTTAGCATTAAACGCGTCTAAATCTGCAGGGCTGCGGCTAGTCACTAAGCCTTGATCAACACAAACCTCTTGGTCAACCCAGTTAGCACCCGCATTAATTAAATCGCTTTTAATACTAGGATACGAAGTAACCTTTTTGTCTCTGAGCTTATTAATTTCAGCCAGTAACCACGGCGCATGACATATAGCGGCAACGGGTTTGTTTTTCTTTGCCCCAAAAAAGCCGTCTACAAATGCCTTAGCGTCCGAGTCTTGGCGTAAGCTATCGGGGTTAAACAAACCACCTGGCAGTAAAAGCGCATCGTAATCAGCGGCATTTGCATTGGCAGCTAATTTATCAACGGTTACTTTTTCACCCCAATTGTCTTTATTCCATGCGGTGATCTGCCCTTCTTTAATAGAAACAACTTCAATATCGGCGCCCGCTTCAAGTAAAGCAGCCTGTGGCGAGAGTAACTCGCTTTGCTCAAATCCATCGGTGGCTAAAATGGCAATTTTTTTACCTTGTAAACGATTACTGTTATGTAAGTTACTCATTAAATACTCCTTATTTCATTCAATACATAACTGTATTTGCATATCACATACCAAATATAACACGCTGAATATAATAAGATTTTATAAATATGAATAAGCCAGCAATGTAAATTATTTACACTGATTGCAGATACTACAGGCAAAGGTAATAAAGCAAAGAGCCTGTAAGCTAAATAGTGGCTTTTGGGGAAGATGCGAACTTACAGGCACTAAAGTTTTAAATTAAAGGCGCTCTTTTAACGCTTTTGCTGGTTTAAATACGGCTTTATTAGCCCCTTGTATTTCAATCGCTTCACCAGTTTGTGGATTACGACCAGTACGCGCTGGGTAATAGCTTAGTGCAAAAGTGCCAAAGCCTGATATTTGTACCTGATCGCCTTCAGACAATGACTTTGTAATCACTTTTTGTAAGCTGGTTAACGCAGCTTGTGCGTCTTTTTTTGTTAATTCACTCGCATCCGCAATGGCTGCAACCAGTTCTGCTTTATTCATTTTTTGCTCCTAAATACACGCCTAGGCTTAAACCCATTAGCGTGGCAATACAATGATGTAAAAATAAAAGCAGGCAGGCTAAGGGTTGCAAGGGGGTAAGTCAACCTTAACCGAGGGCTAAGAGCCTTAGTAAGAGTCAGTGGGTTTAAATATAATCAGCTTGGCTGTTTTATGGTCATAAAGATGACTTAATCGTTTGCTAGGGTGAGATAAAAATCACCGTGAGCAAACGTGAACGCTAATCAATATCGCTGGTTTGAATTTGCCTTTATTTTTATTATTCTGCCTTTAATTGGCTTTAATATTCGCCAATATTTATCTAACTGGCTTATTCCGGCACTGATCATCCTCATGAGTGTGTGTTGTATGTTGCTACTAAACGACACTCACTTTAAACGTTTTAGATTAACTAGCTTGGGGCAGTTTTCTGCTGTGAAGCGCCGTATGTTTAGCTTTTTCTTTATTGGCGCGTTATTTTCGGGGGTATTTTACAACTTACTTTACCAAGGACACTGGTTTACTTTACCTCGAGAAAACCTCGCCGACTGGCTGATGCTATTGCTGCTCTACCCTTTGTTGTCGGTGATCCCGCAAGAATTAATATTTAGAACCTACTTTTTTCATCGTTATAAACGCATTATGCCCAGTAAATGGTTACGCATTATTGTCAGTGCGAGTGTATTTGCACTGGCACATATTGTTTACGCTAATTGGGTTGCAGTAAGTTTAGCGTTTATAGGCGGATTACTATTTGCTTATACCTACGCACAAAGCCGCTCAACCTTTGCTTGTGTTCTTGAGCACAGCTTATGGGGCATATGGATGTTTACCCTAGGAATGGGTGACTATTTAGATTCTGGTGCACTAAATTAACTAACACAAAAAAGCCGCGACAGGCGCGGCTTATTTAGATTTAGTTTAAATTAAAAACCAAAAATACTGATATCAAAAAACTTAGTCGCAACGGTATTTACAAAAATGATTAATAATATCGCTGGAATAAAGGTTTGCAGTGAAAAGTTAACGTACTTTTCCATAAAGCTATTAGCATAATTAGGAGAGCCCTGTCTTAGCTCTTCACTTAAGCGAACTTTTTTCCATTTATACATTACAAACAAACACACCATTAAACCATTTAAAGGCAATATTGTGTCGTAGAATACGTCATAAACAACATCAAAAAAGCTCTTATTACCACTACCGTAGCTAGTAAAAGTAGTTAGGCTGTCAATCATACCAAACGACATAATACACAAAATAGTTAATATACCAGTTGATAAAGTAAGTATGCCCAACGCTTTTTTACGGCTAATGCCTTTACGGTCGCTTAGTGTTGCTGTTGGAACTTCAACAATAGATACCAATGATGTGATCGCAGCAAAAAATACCAATAAGAAGAAAATAAATGCCACGGCTGATGCGCCAAAGTAACCAATATCATTTTGTAGCGCTAATAAGATTTTTGGAAGATAGACAAAAATCATTGAAACTGACGAGTCAGATAACTTAGCCGGATCGGTATTTGGGTCAAAGCTAAAAATAGCAGGTAACACCATTAAGCCTGCTACAAACGCAACCAGTGAGTCGGTAATAGCGACCATTTTAGCACTGCCTACGATGTCATCTTTTTTCGAAATATAAGAGGCATAGGTAATTAAAATACCCATACCTAACGACAATGAGAAAAACGCTTGGCTCAGTGCACCGTTAAGCACGCTGGCATTCATTTTACTAAAATCAGGAATAATGTAGTACTTAACACCCGCCATTGCGTTATCAAGGGTGAGTACATAACCCACCAGTATAATTAGCATGACAAACAAAGCAGGCATTAAAAATTTAGCCGCTTTTTCTATGCCGTCTTTTACACCACCGACCAAAATAAGGTTAACAATAACCACAACCAGTGCCATATAACCAAACACGGTGTAGCTATTTATAAACTCACCAAAATGCCCAGGGTTTGCCAGCATATCTAAATTACCCAGTGCGGTTTGGCTTAAGTAACCAAAAATCCACACCGTGATCACCATATAAAAAACAGCAATCATAAATGGCGTTAATACTGCTAAAAAGCCAGCAAACTTCCATTTTTTGTCGTTATTAGCTAATACCTTGTATGCACCAAGCGGGTCTTTTTGTGCATGACGACCCATGGCCATTTCGGCCATCATTACAGGTAAACAAATGAATGCGACGAACAAAGCATAGACGAGCAAAAATGCACCACCGCCATTCTTAGTCGCAGAAACTGGAAAGCCTACTAAGTTACCAATACCCACAGCAGAACCTGCCGCTGCCAATATAAATCCTAAGCGGGAGCTAAAGTGCTCTCTATTTTCACTCATGTAATAACCTTGTTATTATTTATCTTATCCAAGGGACTCTACCAGTGTTACGCAACGCTTTTCAAGCAATTACCGTGTAAAAAAACATTCTTGCTGTAAACATCGCCATAAACACTTTTAATTCACCATTTATCAACGCTATGCTAGTATGCAGTTAATTAAATTTAACAAGTTTTGAGAGTATTTTTATGTTGTATATGATTTATTCAACAGACGTCCAAAATAGTTTAGAGCACCGTAAAGCGGCACGCTCAGCTCATTTAGCGCGCTTACAAATCCTAGAAGACGAAGGCCGACTATTAACCGCAGGCCCTCTTCCGGCCATTGATAGTGAAGACCCTCAAGACGCAGGTTTTACGGGTTCTTTAGTGATTGCTCAATTTAATTCTTTAGAAGACGCCAGAGAATGGGCCGCAGATGATCCCTATGTTGCCGGTGGCGTATATGAAAATTCTATCGTTAAACCATTTAAAAAAGTGTTCCCTGCTTAATTAAACTGTGACCCCTGTTTAACTGCAACCAGTAATTCAGGGTTTGTTCACTCATTTTTAATTAGACTTTGCCTTATAAAAACTTAAATACACGTCGTGGTATTAAAGTTTTAGTGGCTTAGTTTCTGAGCTAAGCAGGTCTGTTCTAGGAGTTTCGCAATGCGTGTATTATTAATACTCAACTTAATCGCGGTAATGTGTTTGGCTAATTTTGCCCATGCAAACAATACCAAAAGCAAAGCCGATAAAGTTGAGGTAAGCAAAAAGAAAGCAGTAATACTTGCAAAGCAAACTACAGACGGTACAACGTTAAAAATTTCTGAAGAAACACTTTTTTTTACTGTACGAATCTTAAAAGCTGACGGCCACGTCGTCGATTTGAAAATAAACAAGAAAACTGGCGAAGTGAAAAAGGATTAACCAATGCGAATTTTAGTAATAGAAGATGATTTACATTTGGCAGACAACCTGCGCAATGCATTAGAAAAAGAGCGTTACAGCGTTGATTTATGTCACGATGGTGAGGCTGGCCTTTTTCACATCACTGAATACCCTTTAGACATGGCTGTAGTTGATTTAGGCCTACCTAAAATAGACGGTATTGAGCTAATAAATAAAGCACGTGCCCAAGGGATAACTATCCCTATTTTGATCTTAACCGCGCGCGATCGCTGGCAAGACAAAGTAGAAGGCCTAGATGCCGGTGCCGATGACTACCTAACTAAGCCGTTTCATGTGGAAGAGCTAATTGCTCGCTGTAATGCGCTTATTCGTCGCAGTGCAGGTAAAGCAAACCCTGAAATGACAGCAGGCCCTATTAAAATTCATACCCGTTCACAACAAGTATGGGTAAACGACAAAGAGCTGAGCTTAACCGCATACGAATATAAAGTACTTGAATACTTAATGGTTAATCCACAAAAAGTAATTTCAAAGTCTGAGCTTACAGAGCATATTTACGATCAAGACTTCGACCTTGATTCGAACGTTATTGAAGTGTTTGTACTACGTTTGCGTAAAAAACTCGACCCAGATGGCGTGCTTAACCCAGTGGAAACATTACGCGGACGTGGTTACAGGCTTAAAAGCCAGTGGTAGCACCGCAAATTTCGTTAAAAATAAGGCAAGGTTTTATCCTTGTCTTTGTTTTGTTAGTCGCCCTACCCATTTTGTTTTACTCTATAGGTAAGGCATATTATGCGTCACTTGTTGATGCCACCGAAAAAAACCTCGAAGCACACCTGTATTCACTTATTTCCGAAGTTGATTTTACCGAGCGCGGTATTATTATGCCCAGCTCTATATTAACCCCCGAACTCAACAATTTAAACTCAGACACCTACGCCATGATATACCGTGACGACGTGCCTATTTGGCATTCTGAGTCGGCGGTTAACGTTAACTTTGTTCCCCAATATATAGAGCCCAAAGCAGGCGCCGCCGACTTTAGACGTGTGGTGTATAACAACACTGCCTATTGGCAATTAAGTTTAACGGTAATACTTAATAATATTGACCAATCAGAGCAAGCACGCTTTATTTTATTAAAACGTAACGATGCCCTACTGCGTTTAATGGATGGCTTTAAGCAAACCTTAGTCGATTGGATGTTTATTATGGGGATTGCCATTGCAGGGTTAATGGCCATTGGTTTTATTTGGAGTGCACGACCACTGCAGCGTTTAGATAAAGAAATAAAAGCCATTGAATCAGGCGATATTCAAGAAATTAAAGGCTTATACCCCGTTGAACTGCAAACGATTAAAGCCGACCTAAATTTACTGTTAGAGTCGCAGCAACGTCAAAAAGAACGATACCGCGCCTCTCTTAGCGATTTAGCCCATGCACTTAAAACGCCATTAGCGGTATTAAAATCAAGCCCACTCGCTAACGATGCAGATGCACAAGAACAACTCGACAGAATTAATGTGATGATCGAGCACCAATTAAAACGTGCCGCCACGGGTGCTTCCGATACATGGAAAAAACAAACCCCTATCAAGCCGGTTATCGATTCTATCTTAAGCGCAATGAGTAAAGTATACCGCGATAAAGACATTATATTTAACTGCCAAGTGAGCGATAAAGATTACTTTTTAGGTGATAAAACCGATTTAATGGAGTTATTAGGCAACTTAATAGATAATGCCTGTAAAGCCTGTCGCTCCCAAGTCAGTATTAACGTTTCACAAGCTAAAACGCTCAATATAAGCATTTGTGATGACGGCCCAGGCATTAAGCCAGATAAGCGCGAATCGTTATTACAACGCGGTACGCGCCTAGATACCTACGAAAGCGGCCACGGTGTTGGCATGGCTATAGTATCTGACTTGGTTAAGTCGTATCACGGACTGTTAACTATATCTCAGTCGCAACGTTTAGGCGGTGCAAAATTTATTCTCGAGTTTAATTACCATGAAAAAAAGTAACTACATCCTTTGTTTTAGCTTAAGCCTTTTATTTTTATGGGCGCAGCAAAGTATAGCTGCTGCGCAAGAGTGTACATTGCAAAACAATGCCCTACCCGAGCAAATTAAAGATTACACACAATGTTTAGACGCCAAATTAAATAAAGTGCAACAGCAACAAGATAGCTGGATCCAAAAGCGCACCTTTGAACTGGTTGAATTAGAAAGTGAAACCGGTAATACCGTCATTTTGTCACTGTTTAAACAAAGTCTTAACGCCAAAGACAAGTACATTCAAAAAAGCTGCCAGTGGCGTTACATGTTAAAACAACCCAATGCGCCAGAAGCGGTAGTCACCTACAAAGAGTGTGAAATAGCTATGACAGAGCAATTTATTCAGCAGCTTAAAATGGGGCTTTAACAAGTTCAAAAGTAAGCGATGTGTATACTGGCTTGGTATTTTAAAGGTTAGTTTATTGGTGTTTTGGGAAGTGCAGCCTTAAAGGCTGCATTTTTGTCAATTTTTTATACTTTGTTTTTTGGTTACTCTGACCATACCGCGAATTCATTTTCATTTGGATCACTAAAGTGAAATCGTCTACCACCTGGAAATGAAAATGTAGGCTTAATTATTTTCCCCCCCGCTTTCTCAATTTTATCTTGAGTCGCTTTAAGTTCATTACTGTATAACACAATTAACGGGCTTCCATTTTTAGTAGCAACAACCAAGTCAGATTTAAAGAAACCACCATCAACACCTTGCCCAATAAAACTACAATATTCTGGACCATAATCGATAAATGACCAGCCAAACACGTCACTAAAAAAATCCTTGGTCGCTGCAATATTTTGTGCGGGAATTTCAATATAGTTAATTTTATTATTTTGAGTCATAACAGTTTTTTGCCCTTATTCTTGTTTATATTATTTTCGACTTGAACTAGTAATAAACAAAGATAGCAGCAATGCTCAATAATCATAAGCAAACATAAGGTATTTAAAATAAGCGACACAGAAACACTGTTGGTTGTCATTGTTAAACAGCTTGTTATCTGGATGTTTTATATACCTAAGTTGATTTGCTCTGTAGTTAATATATGACTTTTTAAGCGTTCTCGATTTTGTTGATTAAAACGTTTTGACAAAACTGCACAAAAACCACAAACTACCTACCAGTAGATTGACTTAGCTAAAGTGATTTTAAAATGCATAAACCTGTGGTTATTATTGGTGGTGGCTTAGCGGGCTTATATGCTGCTTACAACCTTAAAAAACGTGATATTCCGTTTTTATTACTAGAGGCCAAAGCCAGTTTAGGTGGCAGAATTGCGTCTCATTATTTACCGACCAACAACACCATTGGCCACGATTTAGGCCCTACCTGGATATTTCCGCATCAGCCTAATATTCAACAGTTAGTTGCCGCTTTAAACATCCCTGTGTTTGAGCAATACATTCAAGGCGATGTGTTGTATCAAGCATCGCATACTGCCCCTGCTCAGCAAATTGCAGGGGCGGGTGAAATGCAGCTATTTAGAATTCAAAACGGTATGGATGAGCTTATCAATGCGCTTTATCAGCAGCTTGACCCAAACACCGTTAAATTAGAACACGCTGTTAGCGAAGTGAAAAAGCTCTCCAACGGCTGGCATATAAGCGCTAATTACCAAGGGAGTACGCAGCACTTTACTTGCGATCAGTTACTGTTGGCGTTACCCCCTAGAATGATCAGTCAACATTTAACCCCGCATTTATGGGCTGATAATGTTTTAGCCCAGCGTTTAGCGTCGGTGCCTACGTGGATGGCAGGCCAAGCAAAGTTTGTTGTCACTTTTGAGCACGCTTTTTGGCGAGATAAAAACTTATCGGGGCAATGTTTTAGCCGTGTTGGCCCGTTAGTAGAAATTCATGATGCCTCAGCAAGTGAGCATTCTCACCCTGCTTTGTTTGGCTTTGTTGGCGTGCCTTACTTGCAGCGCAGTAAAGTGACGAGAGAACAATTAACCCAAGCTTGCCTTGATCAGCTCAGCTATTTTTACGGTGAGCAAGCCTATACAGCGAAAAGCTGCATTATAAAGGATTGGGCTGAGGATGAATTTGTTGCCAACAAAGATGACCAAATAGGTGTCTCGCAGCATCCTGAATTCAATTTTTCAGGGCTTAGCGAGCAGCTTAAACAGTTACAAGTGCATTTTGTGGGAAGTGAGTTTGCACAGCATGAGGCAGGCTATTTAGAGGGGGCTATAAACGCTGTAGATAGCGCATTAGCTAATTTAATAGATGCTTAGGTTTTTTAAAAGGCGTGCTATGTAGGCACGCCTTGTAAATTATTAGTCTTCTGATTTGATGACGGTTTCTTCACCTGTGCCAAGCATGGTAGCTAACCAACGCCCTTCGTCACTGGCTTCTAGTGCTATTTTTACAATCATGGTTAACGGCACCGATAACAGCATACCCACAGAGCCTAATAACCAGCCCCAAAATATTAATGATAAGAACACCACCAAGGTAGAAAGCCCGAGGCCTTTACCCATGTATTTTGGCTCTACAATATTCCCCATAACGGTATTAATAGTTAAATAACCCGCGCCGACGAGCCCTGCCACTAATGGGCCTTGCGTAATAAGCGCCAGTAACAGTGCTGGCACAGCCGCAATGATTGAACCAATGTTAGGAATGTAATTGAGCATAAATGCCAATACGCCCCATAGTACAAAATAATCAACATCGAGTATCCACAGGTAAAAGCCAGCAATTACACCGGTAGCTAAACTCACTAAGGTTTTAATGGCTAAATAAGAGTTAATAGAGTCTAAAAAACGGTCAATTTGCTTAATTTTGCTGTCGGGATCGTCCAGTGCTAAATGAATTTTTTTGCCAAGTATCGGCCCTTCAAACAGCATAAAAACAACTGTTAAAATAATTAAAAACATATTGGCCATTACGCTACCTAAACCCGTTAGCATATTGGTGGCAACATCAACCATTTTGCCAGGATCAAACATAGACAAAATTTGTTCTTTATTAATTAAAATATTGTATTGCGAGGCCACATCAACCAACCATACAAATTCTTCTTTTAATTGTGCTTTATATTCAGGTAACTGTTTTGAAAAGTCGTTAACCGACTGACCTACTAAACCGCCTAAGCTAACCCCTAAGCCCATAATAATAAGCACTACAAGCACTACCGCTATGCCTTTTGGAATACGGTAACGAGCAAAAAAATTAATGAGTGGGCTACAAATTATGGCTATAAATGCTGCCAAAATAAACGGAATAACAATAGCGCTTGCGGCTTTAACACCCGCTAGCACAATTACCAAAGCGGCAAAAATTATTAAGCTTTTATTTACCCCAGTTAAACTTGCCAATACCATTATCCTATTGCTGTTATTTGGCTTTAGTGTAAGGCAAAAGCTAATAGAATGAAATATTTAAGGGTCTGTTGGCCTTTCAAGATTAGATTTGCAGCCGTCTTTTTGGTACTAAGGCAAGGCAGAGCCTATGTGGTGTGGTTGTTCCCCATAAATAGGCGATAACGTAGCATTAATGCCAAACAGGCGCTGCCCAAAGGGTTTTGCCTAGGGGCAATTAACTCTTTGTTGCCTACATGGATGTAGGTAAGGAGCGTGAGCAGGACGCGGAAGCTTTGCTCGGTTTTTACTTATTCTTACATGGATGTAAGCCAGTAGAATAACGCAGGAGCAGTTATCGAGCCCACTAGGTTACAAACCTCGCGCCGCGATTAAATTACCCCTAGTTTGAACAAATATTTATCCGCAAAGACCAACAGACCCTAGGTGATCATAAAAATTATTGGTACGTATAAATTTGCAAATCGTTGAGCTGGAGAGTATAAATTTTAAACATCCTGCTTTATTTATAATTTTGGAGTTGCAATGCATATATTTTTTACTGGCGCCACAGGCTTAATTGGTAGGCACCTTTGCCCCTTCTTGTTGCATCACCACGACGTTACAGTGCTAAGCAGAAACCCAACCAAAGCAAAAGTGTTGTTAGGGCATCAGGTTAACGCTATTGATAGCCTTGAGGATGTTGATTTTAATACCGTTGACGTGGTTATTAATTTAGCCGGTGAGCCTATTGTTAATAAACGTTGGAGTGATAAACAAAAAGCGGTTATTCGCGATAGCCGAATTATTGTCACGCAAGCAATTAGTGATGCTATTAATCAGTGCCATACTCCGCCGCATACTTTTATATCTGGCAGTGCAATTGGTTATTATGGTCGCCAAGGCGACAGCCTAGTTGATGAAAACAATACCGATCCTCACGATGAATTTAGCCACCAGCTTTGTAAAGATTGGGAGCAAGTAGCTTTACAGGCTCAATCTGACGACACCCGTGTGTGCTTATTGCGTACCGGTATTGTACTGGCTAAAAAAGGCGGCGCGCTGGGTAAAATGTTACCCGCCTTTAAACTTTGCGTAGGTGGGCCAATTGGCCATGGTGAACAAGGTATGTCGTGGATCCACATTGATGACATGGTGCAACTGATTTTATTTTTAATTCGTAATAAAGAAATATCTGGTGCTATCAACGCCACAGCTCCTGAGCCGGTAAGTAACAAGCAGTTTAGTAAATCATTAGGAAAAGCATTGTCACGCCCTGCGTTTATGCCTATGCCAGCTGGGGTGCTTAATATATTAATGGGTGAAATGGCTGACTTACTTACTACCGGTCAGTATGTGGTGCCTAAAAAAGCCTTAGACCATAACTACCGTTTTCACTTTACTAAAATAGACGCTGCATTAAAAAGTTTAGTCTAGCGACTGGCCTTAACGGGTTAAGTTTGTAATAGGGGGTAAAAGTCAATACTTTTTACCCCCTTGCTATTTTAGTGTTACTACCTAATACTTATTGTTATATAAACGCCTTCACTTAGCTAAAAGAGCCCCTTGAACATGCTTCATTTACCTACATTAATTAGCCTCTGTTTTATTCTTAACTTATTTATTGCGGTGTTCTTTTTTCTGTTTATAGATACAAAAAGCAACCTTGCTATTTTTATTTTGCTACTGCCTGTTGCTCATTTATTACCGCTATAGCATTAATAGGTTTAAGAGACTTTATTGATTTTCCCCTTTTAACCCACTTTTTTGCTTACGTTTTTATTATTTTAAGCCCATTACTGGTTATTTTAGGGTTAATACCACAAAGCCAAGCGCCCGCGATAAAAGTAACACCTTTATACTATGCCAGCGCCATGTGCTGTACGCTTTTACTTGCAGTGTACCTTATTGATGCAGGGCAAATTATTACCAGTATTATTACTGCTGTGTTATTTAGTTACGCTGCGTATTTAATGATTAAAACCCCAAGTGTGGCTGTAGTACAACAACGCTTACTCATAGCCTGTTTTGCACTTCACAGTGTGGTAATGCTGTTGCAAGTTGTACTTCTTGTTTTGCTCTACTCAAGCCAAATCAGTCAAGCCAGCCTAGCGTCAGGTTTACAGCTGTTATTAGTAACGCATTTATTTTTAACCACCGCCAGTGCGCTAATTTTGCCGTTTATTAAGTTTGCTAATGCTGAATCTAGACTAATTAATCTAGCGAATCACGACCCGTTAACACAGCTTTTAAATAGGCGTGGATTTTTTCGTCTATGTAAAAAAATTACTAAAACCGCGCCTCTTAACAGCAGAGTGTCGTTGATCATGCTCGATATTGACCTATTTAAACAAGTGAACGACCAATACGGCCATGAAACCGGCGATGAAGCGATAAAGTGGATTGCACAACATATTAACGAATTGTTTTTTGAGCTTGGTGTTACTGCTCGTATTGGCGGCGAAGAGTTTGCTATTTTTCTTAATCAACAAAACTTAGCGCAAGCTAGGCAGTTAGCTCAAAAGCTTTGCAGTAGTATTAATGAATACCCGTTTTATTTTAATGGCCACAGCATTGCACTGTCTGTAAGTGCTGGGGTAAGTAGCATGTTAGTCCGCGAGCTAGATATGCAAGCCCTGTTGTTACAAGCCGATAAACGGCTTTATCTTGCTAAAGAAACAGGCCGAAATAAAGTGGTCACCCATGACGAAAAAAGCCTATTAGCAAAAGCCCCCTCTGCCATCATTTAGTCATAAAAAAAACGGCATCATAATGGATGCCGCTTTTATACGTTTACTATTTTTATGGTTACTTACTGATCCAAGGCGTTACTTTAACAACCTCGTTAATATCAGCTAATACGGTTGTGTTATCTTCCCAGCTATCGGTTACTTCAAAATAGCACACTGACTTTTCGCACGTTATACGCTCATCATCAAATTGCTTTGGAGTTTTAAAGGTAACAACCACGCCTTTTTGTTCAGGCAATAAAAACCACATTAGTTTGCTAACAAAAAAGCCTGATAGATCTGTTAATAGCTCTTCAAGCTCATTATTAATAACCAATAATGATTGTTTTGATAACGCTAGACCCTCAAGCTCGTTAGCTTCTATTTGTAACTTTAACTGACAATCGTGAACCGGATTTTGTGGCTGAACCACAATCACGGCTTTATCGGTATCTAGCTGTTTATCGAACGGTAATAGCAATTGTGCTTTGTCGGTATAATTAAGCGGGTACTCATTCTTTTCAGTTAAAATAGTACCGCTTTTAATACTACATACCTCGTTAGTACCAATATCGCTAATATAAAAGTTTACGCGGGCGTACTGAAAGTCCCCTTTGTTAACCACTTTTAAACGGTCGTAAAAACCGTCATACGACATCACAAATTCTTTAGCAACCGCACTACTAGCCGCTACTGCTAAAAAGCTGGCTGTAACTAATTTTAATACCATTTTATTCATCAAAGTACGCTCGGTTTTGATTAATCATGGTATTTAGTTCTTCAATGTACGCTTCACCGCGTTCAGAGTAAGACATTAAACCATACGTTAATTTAGTCGCTAAAATTGGCTTTTGCTGTGCACGTAAGTCTTCACGAATAGTACGTAACTCTTTGTAAGCATTGTGAGTATTAATATTTCTAAAATAAGAGCTTACTGCTGCGCGAACCGATTTAAATGCCGCCACTTCGTGTTCTGCATCGCTGTTGCGTCTTCTTGGCACCATGCCACAGCCTTTTTTATAGCACCATTGGCCAAAAAAGTTTAAGCCAATACGGGCAAAACGTGAAGTACCCCATGCCGACTCATTGGCCGCTTGCATTAAGGCCATTTCTTTAGGAATAATATCTACGCGGCGCAGTGCTTGGCTGAGGGTAATGGTATCTAAGGTTTCAGATAAGCCGTACGATTTAAGTATTTTTTTAATATCACTCGCTTGTTTTTTACTAAGCGGCTCGTCGTGCTCTAGCATCATGCGTGCAATTTCAAGGTTTGCACGTTGCTGTAAAATCTTTTTGTTTTCGGCTTCTACATGGGGCTTAATGAAGTTAAAAAACGCATGCTTTTTCTCTTTCACATCAGTGAATTCTGAGAACTTTGGCAACTTAACGCTGTGCAATGGTTTTTCTTTCTTCTTCTGTTTTTTAATGTCGCTAGTGCTGGTTTGTTCATCTGAAACCAATCCATCTGTATCAATAAACGGATGAGTAAGTGCCCAAATAACAACGGCGGCTAACAACAACTGAAAAATAGTTTTTAACATGTATTATCTCAATTAAACTCTAAGTTATGTATGGTGTAGTCACATACATACGAAACTACATTATACCTAAGCCACTTTATAAACGCGAATACCGAACAACTGAATAAAATTCATACGCCTATTGTAGGCTATTTATAATATACTAAGCGTTAAAGTCGTAAATGAAATGATAGGTTGTGACATGGATAAACAGTGGCAAAATAGAATAATTGAGCAATATAAGCACCGCCCTAACGATAACCGCTCTGCTTGGCAAATAGACCGCTCACGAATCATTCATGCTGCCGCATTTAGACGCCTTCAAGCTAAAACCCAAATAATGGGCATTGGCTTAAACGACTTTTACCGCACTCGCCTTACCCATTCTTTAGAAGTATCGCAAATAGGCACTGGCATATTACGCCACTTAAAAGCTCAGCATCCAAGCTTTGCGCATTTTCCATCAACCGGATTACTCGAAACCTTATGCTTAGCCCACGATATAGGCCATCCACCGTTTGGGCATGGCGGCGAAATTGCACTTAACTATATGATGCGTGCTCATGGTGGCTTTGAGGGTAACGCACAAACACTGCGCATTGTGGCTAAGCTAGAGCCCTACAGTAACGGCTACGGCATGAACTTAACTAGACGCACCTTGTTAGGATTTATTAAGTACCCAGCTTTTATTGATAACCTTTGGCATAATATCCCACAAGAAAATAAACAGCGTGCATTTATTAAAGCCGATGACTGGCGACCAGCCAAAGGTATTTACAATGACGATGCCGCGATATTTAATTGGATTATTGAGCCTCTTAGCGCAAGTGATAAAGCGTTATTATCTAGCCAAGAACACGCAGATGCTTATCGCGCTAAAACCCGTTATAAATCACTCGATAGTGCCATTATGGAACTGGCTGATGACATTGCATATGCCGTTCACGACCTTGAAGATGCCATAGCTACCGATGTGCTCAGTTTAGACGACTGGCTTACTCATGCATTACCGCATTTACAAGCACTTGACTATGACTGGTTAAACACTTTGCTGGAGTCACTCTCCAAGCGGTTATTTTCAAAGTATGAACATGAGCGAAAAGACGCCATAGGCGAACTGGTGAATACCTTTATTATTCATATTCATTTAGATACCCAAAACGATGAATTTGAATGCCCTATTTTAAGGCATACCGCAAAATTAGATCAGCAATACGAAAATGTGTTACAGATCCTCAAACACTTTGTATTTCAGCGTTTAATACGCGACCCACAAATGCAGCAAATAGAATTTAAAGGGCAAAATCTACTCATAGAATTATTTACTGCGTTTGCCAGCGATCCGCTGCGCTTATTACCCGAAACCACGCAGGCACTGTACCTTGAAGCTGAAAAACACAATCAAGGTATGCGTATTATTTGTGACTATTTAAGCGGTATGAGCGACGAATACGCTTATAAAACCTATCAACGGTTGTTCTCTCCCATACAATAAGTTAGCTAATCTGAACTCAGGTTAGTCAACATAAAAAAGCCGAGTCACTTACGTAACTCGGCTTTTCGTTAGTTTATAAAATCACACTACAGTGATTTAATGCCCATGTTGTAAAGCGTAAAACCGTACATGTCGGCATAAAGGTCAATAATTTTACTGGTTGGTGTGCCGGCACCATGGCCTGCATTGGTTTCAATACGGATAAGCGTTGGGTTAGTACCCGCTTGATTCGCTTGAAGTTCAGCTGCAAATTTAAATGAATGCGACGGTACAACGCGGTCATCATGATCGCCCGTAGTGATCATAGTCGCCGGATATTCAACCCCTGCTTTTACGTTATGAATTGGCGAGTAGCCTTTTAAGTAATCAAACATTTCTTTACTTTGATCGCTAGTTCCGTAATCGTATGCCCAACCAGCGCCCGCTGTAAATGTATGATAACGAAGCATATCCAATACGCCTACCGCAGGTAACGCAACTTGAAACAAGTCAGGTCGCTGGGTCATTACAGCACCCACCAATAACCCACCGTTTGAACCACCACGCAGTGCTAAGCGCTTTTTAGAGGTGTATTTTTTATCTTGTAAGTATTCAGCTGCAGCAATAAAGTCGTCAAATACGTTTTGCTTTTGCAATTGTGTACCTGCTTTATGCCACTCTTTACCGTATTCACCACCACCACGAATATTAGCCACTGCGTATACGCCGCCTTGCTCAAGCCAAGCCGCTGTTGTAGAGCTAAAGCGAGGTGTTAAGCTTATATTAAAGCCACCATAGCCATATAAAATAGTTGGGTTGCTGCCATCTAATTTAATATCACTTTTATAAGTGATAATCATCGGTACTTTAGTGCCATCTTTAGAGGTATAAAATACTTGCTCAGAGGTATAGTTATCGCTATTAAAATCAATCCCCGATTTACGGTATACTTTTGACTCACCGCTTTGCACGTCAAAGCTGTAAGTTGTGCCTGGGGTTTTATAGTTAGTAAATGAATAATAAAGCGTAGTTTGCTCTTTTTTACCGCCAAAACCACCCGCCGTACCAACACCTGGTAAACTAATATCGCGGATCAACTCACCTTGTTTGTTGTACTGTTTCACTTTAGAAATAGCATCAACCATGTAGTTGGCAAAAAACGTATTTCCGCCAAGCGTTACATTAAGTACGTTTTCAGTTTCTGGGATAAAATCTTGCCAGTTTTCTGGCTGTGGATTGCTTGCATCAACCGTCACTACTTTTTTATTTGGTGCATTTAAGTTAGTAACTAAAAATAGCTTGCTGCCTTCGTTGTCAATCACGCTGGTATCAGAGTCTGTATTACCCACTACAGTAACAAATTCGCTATCTGGCTTAGTTAAATCTTTAATAAATAACTTATTACCTGAGGTCGATACGCTGGCACTAATAAACAAGTAACGACCATCTTTGGTTGCTTTAGCGCCCACATAGCGGTGTTTTTGTTCTGCTGTATCGCCAAATACTAAAGTATCTTCGCCTTGATCTTGACCTAACTTATGGTAATACACTTTATGTTGGTCAGTTTTTGCAGAAAGCTCACTGCCCTCTGGCTTATCGTAGCTTGAATAGTAAAAACCGTCATTTGCTAGCCAGCTAACGCCACTAAATTTAACATCAACTAGTGCTTGTTCTACCTGCTCTTTGGTTTCGGTATCTATAACAATGATTTTACGCCAATCACTACCACCTTCTGAAATTTGGTACGCTAACAATGAACCATCTTCTGAAAATGATAAACCCGACATTGAAGTGGTGCCATCTTCACTAAAAGTATTAGGATCTAAGAACACTTCAGCTTCACCGCCGTCTTTGCTGCGGTATAAAACGTACTGGTTTTGCAGGCCATCATTTTTATAAAAATAAGTGTAATCACCTTCAGTAAACGGCGCGCTGATTTTTTCGTAGTTCATTAGTTTTTCAAGGCGCTGTTTAAGTGTGTCTCTGTAAGGCACTTGCTCTAAATACGAAAAGGTAAGCTTGTTTTGTGTTTTAACCCACTGAGCCGTTTCTTCACTCATATCATCTTCTAACCAGCGATACGGATCAGCCACGGTTTCACCAAAGTAAGTGTCAACCACAGCGCCTTTTTTAGTTTCAGGGTAATCTAAAGAATTTACTGCTTTCATTGCTGTTTTTACTTCATTTTGAGTGATGTTTTCTGCAGGTTGTGAACAACCCGCAAGTGCGATTACAACCGCACATGTCAGTGTTTTTTTAAGCATTGCTTTACCGTTATTTTATTTATAGTCAGTCTAAACTATTAACTTTTACCGCTTTTGTCTATCAACTTGCGTTAAACGTCATTTATCGCTGTTAACCTGCACCTAGTTGCGCTTAAATAGATGAACAACTTTTAAACACTAACAGGTTGAGTAATGACAGAAACTGAATCTTTTACCAGCTTTAAACGCTTTTACCCTTACTATCTAAAAGAGCATCGTAATAAAACTTGTCGCAGGCTGCATTTTATTGGCAGTAGTTTAGTGTTGCTCTTGATCGGTTATGCGTTTATTAGCTCACAATTCGTATTGTTATGGTTATTACCGCTGATTGGTTATGGCTTTGCATGGGTTGGGCATTTCTTTTTTGAAAAAAACCGCCCTGCCACATTTAAGCACCCGTTTTACAGTTTATGGGGCGATTGGGTCATGTTTAAAGATATGCTGATTGGCAAAATCAAATGGTAAATGGCTACTTACGCTATCGCTATAATAAACGCCTCTGCTTACTCGCTGTAAATAAATTGTAGATTGAATGTAATTCAATTGACCTCGATTGTAGAAATGGTCTACCTTGACAACAGTAATTTCAATTAGTTCATTAATTTAAAAAGATTAAATTGAAACCACCTGTAGAGCATCGAATGAGGGAAATTAGTCATGCAACTTACACCACTATTTACAGCAAAAAAACCATCTCTTTAACAATAGCAGCTGCACTTGTTGGCTCATGGACGGTTAACGCCGCTGAGCAAGAGACTCAGGCGCAAGAAAACATTGAACAAATTAGTGTGATTGGCTCTCGCCGACTAGGTCGCACGGTCGAAGATAGCCCTGTTCCCATAGATATTATTAGTGGCGACGCCTTAAAAAGTTCAGGACAAACAGAAACTAATGCGCTGTTAAGTACGTTATTACCAAGTTTTAATTTCCCACAGCCATCAATTACCGATGGCAGCGACCATGTGCGCCCAGCTCAACTGCGTGGCTTAGCTCCTGATCACACCTTAGTGCTCGTAAATGGTAAACGTCGCCACAGTAACGCGCTACTTAATTTAAACGGCTCAACGGGTCGTGGTTCGTCATCGGTTGATTTAAACGCCATACCTGCAAACGCGATTGAACGCATTGAAGTATTACGCGACGGCGCCGCAGCTCAATATGGCTCAGACGCTATTGCTGGGGTGATTAATATCGTCCTTAAAAGCAATAGCAGTGGCGGTAGTTTGGGTGCCGTTTATGGTGCAAATATTACCGATATGGACGGTGTCGCGCAGTTACAATCGGTTTCTGAGGACGCCAATGGTGACTTAGCTTTTACTGAGGGCGGCGACCGCTCGCTTACCGACGGCCAAACTTTAACTCTGCAAGGTAATATGGGGTTTGAATTAGGCGATAACGGCTTTTTGAGTATTTCTAGTGAATATCGCGATCGCAGCTCAACCAACCGCTCTGATTACGACCAACGCGAAAACTATCCTCGTTTACCTGATGGCTCTCTCGACCCACGCGAATTCACATGGGATCGTTACAACCACAACTTTGGTAACGGCACTGTTGAAGACTTTGCGTTGTTTTACAACGCAGGTTATCAGCTAAATAACGATGCTGAGCTCTACTCGTTTGGCTCTTACAGCAAGCGTGAAGGGGAAGGCGGTGGTTTTTATCGTCGCGCCCAAGACAGCCGTAACGTTACACAAATATACCCTGATGGCTTTTTGCCGGTGATCACCTCAGACATTGATGACTTTTCACTGGCTTTAGGTGTGAAAGGCTTTGCTAATGAATGGAACTACGATGCCTCTGCGGTATACGGCCAAGATGCCTTTAACTTTGGTGTTATTAATAGCTTAAACACTTCATATGGGCCAAGTAGCCAAACTAGTTTTGATGCAGGCACGCTTACTTATGATCAGCTGACTATTAATCTTGATTTTAGCCGTGAGATTGATGCTGACTTTTTAGCCAGCGGAATTAACGTGGCAGTGGGCGCTGAGTATCGCCGCGAAGGCTACGAAATTCAAGCGGGTGAAGAAGCCTCTTATGCGCGTGGTAATTTTGGCCCAGGTGGTGCCGTGACCGATCCGGTTAATGGCCCATTCGGCTCTGCAGGTTCACAAGTGTTCCCGGGGTTCACACCTGAATCTGCGGGTGACAACAGCCGCCACAATGTTAGCCTTTACGTTGACTTAGAAGCCTTTATTACAGATAACTGGAATGTTGCCATCGCCGCGCGTTACGAAGACTACTCTGATTTTGGCGACACGCTTAATGGTAAAATTGCCACCCGCTATACACTTACAGAAGACTTAGCACTACGCGGCTCTGTATCAACCGGCTTTAGAGCGCCCTCTCTGCAACAGCAATACTTTACCTCGGTAGCGACTGTATTTGTAGATGGCGAACCAACACAAACAGGTACCTTTGCGCCAAGCAGCGATGTTGCCGTTGCATTAGGTTCACCGGGTTTAGATGCAGAAGAAGCTACTAACTACGGTGTTGGCTTTACGTGGTCAACCGACTTCAACTTCAGCTTATCTGTTGATTACTACCAAATATTAATTGATGACCGTATTGTGTTATCAAATAACTTATCGGGCGCAGGCGTTGCAAGCTTACTTGAGGGCACAGGCGCTAACCAAGGTCGATTTTTCTTAAACGCGATTGATAGCAAAACCCGTGGCGTTGACGTAGTGGCTTCTTATAATTTAATCACCGACAACTTCGGTGATGTAGCATTTAACTTAGGTTACAACTACGGTAAAAACCAAGTCACCGATATTATTGACCCACCAGCACAATTACAAAGTGTTGGGGTTGAGCAAGATAATTTGTTCTCGGGTAACGAGCTACGTCGTTTTGAAGTAAGCACGCCGCGCAATAAATACAACCTTAGCGCAACATGGACACTTAACGAATGGCGCACCACACTACGTAGTACTCGCTACGGTGAAACACAAGACCCATCTGAAAACCCAGAGCGTAACGAAGTGTTAGAACCTAAATGGATCACCGATTTAGATGTTGCCTATGCACTCAATAATAATCTTACTCTGAGCTTAGGCGCTAATAATGTGTTTGATGTATACCCAGATCCAACTCGTGAGCTGGTGAGCGATGTAACCACTTTCTCTCGCTTGTTCTCGTACTCGGGCTTTTCACCATTTGGTTTTAATGGCCGTTATGTATACGGCAAAATTGAAATGAAGTTTTAAGCTGTAGCTTAAACCAAAAAGCCACACTAAATAGTGTGGCTTTTTAATAGATTAGGGTCTGTTGATCTTTCAAGGTTAAATTTGCAGCAGTCTGTTTGGTATTTAGGCAAGGCAGAGCCTATGTGGTGTGGTTATTCCCCATAAATAGGCGATAACGCAGCATCAATGCCAAACAGGCGCTGCCCGAAGGGTTCTGCCTAGGGACGATTTACTCTTTGTTGCCTACATGGATGTAGGTAAGGGGCGTGAGCAGGACGCGGAAGCTTTGCTCGGTTTTTACTTAGCCCACTAGGTTACAAACCTCGCGCCGCGATTAAACCGCCCCTAGTTTGAACAAATTTTAATCCGCAAAGGTCAACAGACCCTAGAACCCGATTAGATTTTAGTTAACCAACCGTGTTTATCTTCGCTTTTACCCCATTGAATATCGTTCAATGCTTGGCGCAAACGTGCCGTAGTTGGCCCTGGTTCACCGTTACCCACTTTGTATTCTTTATCGTTATGGATAAACGTCCCTACTGGGGTTAATACTGCCGCAGTGCCTGAAAGTGCTGCCTCAGTACCTGGTTTTGCTGCGCGCTCTAAAAGCTCAGTGACAGTAAAGTTGCGCTCGCTAACCGTCATACCTAAATCTTTAGCAATAGTTAAAATGCTATTACGAGTTACACCGTGTAAAAATGTGCTATCAAGTGCTTTAGTAATGATTTCGTTGCCATCAATTAAAATAAAGTTTGCCGCGCCGGTTTCTTGCACATCACCGCCTGGGCAAAATAAAATTTGGTCGGCTTTATATTTAGTGCGTGCTGCTGAAATTGGGCCAAGCGCGCTGGCATAGTTACCACCACTTTTGATCATGCCCATGTGCGGTGCACAGCGCATACCATCTTCTTCAAGTAAGACTCGTAACGCAGTTGCGCCACCTGAAAAATAATCACCCACTGGCGATAATAGCGTGTAAAGCAATGAACTCATTGACGGTGCAGCCGCTTTACCAATGGCAGCTTCCGTACCAATGTGGGTTGGGCGAATATACATAGAACCTGGAGGAAGCGGCGTTTCATCGGCGTATTCACGTACAATATCGATGATCATTGTTTTTAGCATCTCGCCATCAACAGCAGGTAAACTCAACAATTCAGAACTTTGCTGCATACGCGCAATATTAGCGTCCATTCTAAAAATATTAACCGAGCCATCTTCGTGGCGAAAGGCTTTTAACCCTTCAAAACATGTACTTGAATAATGAAGAACGTGTGCACCTGCATGTAACTCAAGCTTATCGCAAGGAACAATTGAGCTTTCGCCCCACTGGTTGTCAGAAAACTTAGCTTGAATCATCTGCGGCATAAACACAGTACCAAATGCTGCCATTTTTATTCTCTCTTGTGTGGTCTATTTTTCTCCATTGTATGACAACCAGCTACTATTTAACCATAGCAAAACGAGCTGTTTTTAAATTAATTAGAAGAATTTTTTGCATGTACTGATGATTGTTTAATCAAAAAAGCGCTTGCTAACTCTTTAATGCAATAATCAGCTAACATTTTAAGATTAGCTGATTATTTAATGCATACATTATAGTAGCAGCTATTTTATTAACCTCTATTTAAATGAATAACGCAATATACGCTTTAACACTGAGGTGTATTGCTGAAAAAATCCGCCAGTATTATAAGCAATCCCCTGCTTTTGTAATGCAGCTTGCACTTTAGGCGCAATTTCTTGATAACGCGACGACGGCATATCAGGAAATAAATGATGCTCTATTTGAAAGCTTAAATGCCCAGTTAAAATATGAAACCAACGCGCCCCTTTAATGTTTGACGAACCCAGCGCTTGGCGATAATACCACTGCCCTTGGCTTTCGTTTTTGCAGTCTTGCTCATAAAAGGTATGGGTTTGCTCAGTAAAATGGCCACAAAAGATAATGGTTGAGGTCCATAGGTTACGAATTAAGTTTGCCAGCAAATTACCACTTAATACCCACAAAAATAGTGGCCCCGCCAAAACTGGAAATAACACATAGTCTTTAATTAGTTGGCGTGCACCTTTACTAAAAAAGCGCTTTTTTAAGGTGCTATGCGCCACAGCACCTTCACGGTTTGGTTTCTTTTTACCTATAAAGACTCGCTCGCCTGCGAGCTCGTGATACGACACGCCCCACTGAAACAGCACGCTCAGATTTAAATAGGTAATAAACTGCCATGTATTTTTTAGCCGCCATTTAAAGTCATTGCTCAATCTTAATAAGCCATAACCAAAGTCACGATCTTTTCCGATAATGTTAGTGTAAGTATGGTGTTCAAAGTTATGAACGCGGTTCCAGCTTTGGCCGTCGCAGGCTATATCCCACTCGTAAGTTTTAGAGTTAAGCTGTTTGTCGTTCATCCAATCGTATTGACCATGCATTACGTTGTGGCCAATTTCCATGTTGTCGAGAATTTTAGCCAAACCAAGTAACAATACACCCGCTACCCACAATAATGGCTGCACAAAACCAAGCATCAATAAAATCCGTCCGCCTATTTCGCAAAACCGCTGTTTACGCACAATAGAACGAATATAGTTTGCATCCTTTTGCCCAACTGTAGCTAATGTAGACATTTTAATTTCATCTAAATCATCGGCTAACTGTTGATAATTAATGGTTGTCATAGCTGTAACTCCAAATCGCTAACGGCTTGGCTCACACACAGTTGAATTAACTGCTCGCCAGTATCTGATAATTGATTAGTTTTTAAATTACGCACCACTCCAGACTTTTTAATGCACTGACATTGATGACAAATACCAATGCCGCAGCCTCGCTGCACAGGGAGTTTTTTTGCTTCAAATTGGCTTAGTAACACGTCATTACTAGTCACTACGTGCGTGTCTTTGTTTATTTTCACTGAAAACTGGCTATCGTCAGTCAAGTTGGGCAAGGCTAGGCCAAAGGATTCTTGAAAGTAGCCAAGCTTATGCTGCTTAGCAAAATCTGCAATTTGCTGCATAAAACCACTAGGGCCGCAGCAATAAATATCTGGCTGCGCATCAAGGTTTATGTGCTGTGTTAATGGTGTTAGTGCATCGCGTGTGAGTAATGAAAAACTAAAATGCGCAAAGCGCTTTGCCAGTGCCGTAAGTTCATTTGTACACTGGTGTGCATCCGCCTTAGCAAAGTACAATAATTGCATCGGGCTATTTGTATTGCCAAGTTGTTGCTCAAGCATGGCAAGCATTGGGGTAATGCCAGAGCCACCCGCTACAAAAACGCTAGGCTTGTGCCAACTTTTAAATACAAAGTCGCCACGAGCTGGCGATATATTACACCACGGCTGCAAACTTAATGCCTGTTGTAACTGGCCGGTAAACTGCCCTAGTGAACTGGTTTTTATCAGTAAGCGCACTAACCCTGTCGCTTTAAAATAGTCAGGACTACTGGCAAGGGTAAACACTCGGGTTAATAATCGTCCATTAACTTCAACCGTTAAACTAATATGCTGGCCAGCAATATGCGAGCGCCACTGTTTACTTGGTTTTAAGGTAACACTCAAAAAATCGTGGCTACAAGGGCTTACCGCTATAACTTTTGCGCTGAAAAATCCTGCGCGCCATGCTGGTTTAAACACCTGCATAATTGGCTCTATGTAAGCGGCAAAGCTTTGATGATGTAAAAACAATTTTGTAAATTGGTTTAACGCCTTAATAAACATAGTGATTGTTTCTCTATTTAAATCTATATCCCAATGAGCGCGTTAAGTAACACGCATCAATTAGGTTAATTATTTGAGCCTACACGTGTAAGCTCAACTTTCAGCGCACAAGTGTACGCTGACATTTTTAAATTTCAAGCCTAATAGAGTAATTATTCGAATTTTTTACTGGCAGGTATTTAACAAGCAAGCAATACCCCCTTGAGTGACGGTTGTTTTTCATTCAACTTAAATATTTAACATTATGATTAATAGCATGCTAGGCTGGTTGGAATTGTTAATTTTGGAAGCCATTATGAACAAACTTAAAACACTAAAAAAACGCGCACTAATCACAACGGTAACAACAAGTTTATTGCTTGGTGCACTGGGCAGCCTTAATGCTCATGCTGTTGATTTTAAAGAACTAGACTCTTTAAACCTGAATATAAAACCCATGACAATTGCTAAAGGGATCGCTGTTCCTTGGGCAATTCAACCACTACCTAATGGCGACTTATTAATTACTGAGCGCAGTGGCACCTTGTATTTACTGCGTAAAGATAGTGAAGCACTAATAAAGGTTACAGGATTACCCAAAATTGATGACAACGGCCAAGGTGGCCTGCTCGATTTAGCATTGCACCCTGACTTTGCAAACAACCAGTGGTTATACCTTACCTACTCAAGTAGTGAAGGTGATGGTGAAGGCAGCAACACCGCACTTATGCGTGCAAAGCTAAGTAACGATCACAGCCAACTGCTTGAGCCACAACAATTATACAAAGGGGAACATAATTCTAAAAAAGGCCAGCACTACGGCAGCCGGATTGTATTTGATAACCAAAACTATGTGTATTTTTCGATTGGCGATCGTGGCTCGCGCGATGTTAACCCACAAGACTTAAGCCGTGATAGTGGTAAAATTTATCGCTTACACGAGGACGGTAAAATTCCTACCGATAACCCGTTTGTTGCGCAAAAAAATGCAAAACCCGCCGTTTGGTCATATGGCCATCGTAATCCACAAGGTATGTGGTTTGATCAACAAACAACCACCCTATGGTCGCACGAACACGGTCCACGCGGTGGCGATGAGCTTAATATAATTAAGCCTAACACCAATTATGGCTGGCCAGTGGTGAGTTACGGTATTAACTACAGCGGTACCTCATTTACTGATTTAACCGATAAACCGGGCATGCAAGCGCCAGTTTCGCAATGGACTCCCTCTATTGCCCCCTCTGATATGCTCATGGTTAAAGGTAATAAATACCCTGAGCTGAAAGGAAAAATGCTACTTGCTTCAATGAAGTACGCCTTTGTTAGCGTGCTTGAATTAGCCGACAGCAAGGTGGTTAAGCAACATAAACTACTTGAAGGCGTTGGCCGCATTCGCAGCTTAGCTCAAGGCCCTGACGGTACTATTTATTTAGGCTTAGATGGCCAAGGCATTGTTCGCCTAGATCCTAAGTAGCCATTTAACACACCTAATTACAGTAACAGCAAACTTTTTGCAGCTTAACTGCGTACTGTTACTGTAATTAGCTAATAAACAACGAGGGTGTTGATGTTTTCATTTTTAAAGCCAGATCCAATCAAAAAATTACGTAAAGAATACGACGCAAAATTAGAGCAAGGCATGCAAGCTCAAAGAAAAGGCGATATTAAAAGCTATGCGATGTTAACTGACGAGGCTGAAAAAATCTGGAGTGAAATAGAAACACTCGAAGCCAAAAAAACTAAGTAAACATTTCACCAAATAAGTTTGAACCTACCCCCGCATTAACAGTGCGGGGGTTGTATTTCCCCGACTAAATAACTTCTATAAACATTTACCCAACTTGGAAAATTAAATACAATTCTTAAGGTTTAATTTGCATTTCTCCCATCACGTTATTACAGTCCTATTAATGTATAGTTAAAAGCCATTTTATTTCTCGCATAATCAGTTGTTTACATCAAAGTTAATTAGTGGAATTATTAACCAATAGTTATTTTCCTCTGCTTGAGGGATATTCATTTTTAGCTCATGGGATGTTTATGGAATTTAAGCAAGCGCAAAAAGATATGGATTTCGCCTATTTTGGTGGCGCAACAGGTGTTGTTATTTCTGGATTAATTTGGTGTTTAGCAGGTTTAATTGCAGTACTGTATTCAACTCAAGCAAGTATGCTTACCCTGTTTATTGGAGGTATGTTTATACACCCACTGGCTATGTTGCTATCAAAAGTACTTAAGCGCCCTGGACAACATGACTCAACCAACCCATTAGGCAAACTTGCTTTAGAAAATACCGTTATTTTATTTGTTGGTTTTTTCATCGCCTTCTATGTTTCTAAGCTGCATCTACAATGGTTTTATCCAATAATGCTGTTGGCAGTAGGTGTGCGTTATTTAATTTTTAATACTTTATATGGCGCAAAAGTTTATTGGCTTTTAGGTGCTGTGCTTATGCTAGCGGGAGTAGTTTGTATCTTATTAAATGCTAACTTCGTCATTGGTGCTTTTGTTGGCAGCATAACAGAAGTTATATTCTCTATCGTGATCTTCAATAAATCAATAAGTCGGTCGTAAAGACCCATTAATAAATTATTATCAACAAGGAGAGTGACCAATGAAGGTTTTGTTATTTAGTTTTTTATTACTATGTTCACTATTTTCATCTGCATCTGATTTAATCTTAGCGAAACAAATTACGTTAAAGTCAGACTCACTAGGAGAAGACAGAAACTTATTAATTAAGCTTCCAAATCAATATTATGAGAATAGCGCTACCTACCCTGTGTTATACGTATTGCACGCTCAATGGGATATGCTTTCGACCTTAGCAACGCTTGATTTGTTAGCAGATCAGATCCCAAATTTTATAGTTATAGGTGTACAAAGTAGCGGAAAAGAGCTGAGCCCTAATAAGGGTAAGGTAACACCATTTGCTGAGTTTATTTCGCAAGAAGTCGTCACCTACGTCAATGCTAATTATCGAATAGCACCGTATAGCATTTTGTCTGGACATTCGAACTCAGGACGTTTTGTCTTGGATTATTGGTTAAATAATCCCGCTGCTTTTTCAAGCTATTTTGCTTTTAGCCCCTCTGTTGATGATGGCTATATTGTCGATATGATCTCTCAATCAGACATTGAGTCTTTAAAAAGTAAAGCACCGCTAGCAATAACAATTGCAAATGAAGGTGAGCATATGCAACAGCCTTTTAGTAATTTAACGCAAAAACTGAGTGGTCTAGCTAAAGAGAAATTTGTATTTAAAAAGTTCCCCGAGCAAACCCATAGAACAACAAAGCACCCTTCAATGCAGTTTGCGCTGCAGTCTACATTTACCAATTGGCAGCCAAGCTATGAGGTAAAAATTGCCGGATTGGACAGCCTAAAAAAGCACTACACTCAATTATCTAAAAAGTATGGCTTTACAGTCAATGTACCCAACGAAACATTGCAAAGACTCACCGCACATTATGCAATATCAAAAGATGACAACGCGATTGAGCAATTGCGTAAGCATATTACTTTTACTATTAATCAAACTCCCGAAGGGCTTGATGCCTTGTTTGAAATTGCTGAATATTTAAGTGCTAATGATTATGAAAGTGCCGGTGAGCGCATTTTTAATAAACTATGTGCTCAAGCTAAAAACGTGTCTCAGTGTACTGGCAAGCGTGCAATATAATACAAAAGTTATAATAATTTAAGATTATACCGAGGAATACAGATGTACACAGGTAGTTGTTTATGTGGCTCAATCAACTTTTCAATTAATTGTGCTGTTACTGATATTATCCATTGTCACTGCTCGCTTTGTCGTAAGGCCAGTGGCAGTACTTTTGCTACTAATGGATATATTAATGCGAGCGATCTGACATTAACTGACAAAAATGGCACACTTACTTTTTACCAAAGTAGTGAAGGTAAACGTAAGTACTTTTGTAAAACCTGCGGCGCACCAATATATAGTGCTAACGCTCAATCACCTCAAAGGTATCGCCTTCGGTTAGGCGCTTTGACCTGCGATATAACAGAGCGCCCCATATCGCATAATTTCATCACCTCAAAGGCAAATTGGGAGGATTTAGATGCCCAGCTTCCTCGCTATGAGCGACATGAGCCAGGGCGTAAGTAAATCCATATAAATTTATCTATTTCTGTAGTGGGAGTTTTAATGCAACTGAATCAAGTCACCTTGCCGGTAAACAATATGATTGAAGCGGTGAAGTTTTATCGCACACTTGGCTTTACCCAAATTGTTGATACACCTCATTATGCACGTTTTAGTTGCCCTGAAGGTGACTCTACATTTTCATTGTCTTTAGAAAGTGAATTTTTTGAAAATCATTCTGTAATTTATTTTGAAAACGATAACCTTGAGCAATTGTGCCAGCAGTTAATCAAAAAAGGGATCGTATTCGAACAGCAACCCACAGAGCAAAGGTACCTATGGAAGGAAGCGATTTTAAAAGACCCCTCAGGAAATAAAATTAAACTCTACAAAGCTGGAGAAAACCGCTTAAACCCTCCTTGGAAAGTACAAAAACAGCCATAAAGCTAAGCACTAAGCGCTCAATGCTGGCGTTTAAGTACTGTACTTAGTTATTTATATTCCACCTTAGCGGTTAAGCGATTAAATAGCCCTGGGAAAAACCGTTTTATAAACGGTGCCCAGCCACTCAACCCTTGGCCTATCACAACTTCGTCTTTTTTATTATAGATTGCAGTGAGCATTTTTGATGCGGCGACATTTACGTTCATACCATTTTCTATTGAAGGTTCAGGTTTGTTTTGCGCCTCCCCTTGCTCGTTCAATGAGTTATGAGCAATCGCCGTTTTAATTGAGCCTGGGCAAATAGTTAAGCAATGTATATTGTGCTCTGCTACTTCGGCGCGTAAGCAGTCCATAAAGCCCACTACAGCGTATTTACTGCCTGAATAACCAGTTCTAAACTTAGAGCCTACTTTACCTGCCACACTACTAATAGCCACTATTGAACCGCTTTTACGCGTTACCATTGAAGGCAATACCGCTTTAGTGAGTGCAATTAAGCCAAAATAGTTTACTTCCATAAGTTGGCGATACACTTTAAAGTCGTTTTCTAAAAATAAGCTACGCTGTGATACGCCGCCGTTATTTATTAAAATATCAATGGGGCCTAAGCTGTCTATTTGTGCTGACACATCCTGCAGTACGGTTTCGGGCTTTGATAAATCAAGGGGGATAACACGATGCCCCTCGCCTTTTAATTCGGCTTTTACTTGGTTGAGTTTATCCACATTTCGCGCTGATAAAATGACCTTTGCACCTTGCTCTGCAAATTGCTTGGCAAGTTCTTCACCAATACCTGATGATGCGCCGGTGATCCACACTGTTTTATTATTATAATCCATGGTTTACCTTATATTATTAATTATGCTTTAGTTGGACCTGCTATTTCATTCACTTGCTGTTCTAAGTTTTTGTAAAAGCCCATTAAAAATAACAGCTCAACAGTGACATACAAAGGGCCAATAATTAAGCCAACTAAATCATCAACAAAAGCGGGCTTTTTACCTTCAAAATAATGACCAATAAATTGTAATACCCAGCCAAATACAAACACCCCAACTCCAATTGTTAACCATGGCACCAAAGCCATAGCGGCTATTGGTTGTGCAGCTACCAGTAATAAAGTAAAAATAATGCCCATTATCAAACCAAGCGAAAAGCTCAGCATAAAATAGTAAACCACAGAGGCTAATACAAAAATTTGCGCACCATCAATGTTAGCACTGGCAATAGGAATTTCAATTCGTGCAAGTAAACATAAAACGGCAAACACAATAAGTGGAATACCAAAAAAATGGGTTAATACATTTCGTTTAGAACGATGGTACAAACCATACTGGCCGAGCTGTTGTTCAAGGGTTTTCATGGCGATGTTCCTGTTGTTATTTTTTATAAGCAAAGCTCACCTTATAAAAAAAGCCACATAATAACAACTGATAACGAGAGTTAATCAATAAAACTAAGTAAGTAGTAGTTTAATGCGTTATTGCTATAAATTAGGTAAAGTCATCGTTAATAATTAACGTGATCATCACGAGGACGTTTGCATGTTTTTAAAGGCACTCGCCGTTGGCCTTTTGCTCGCTTTGGGTGAGGTCGTTAACGGCAATATTAGAGTAAGGATCTTACATAAATTTTACGCTCTAAAGCGCGCTAAAACGCTCAGCTTATTTTCCGGCACTGCGATTATTTATGCCATTGCGTGGATCACTTTGCCATGGATTAACCCTATTTCGTACTTAGATTGTTTAAATGTGGGCTTAGTTTGGCTAACAATAATGCTTAGTTTAGATATTGTTGTGGGCAGATATGTATTTAAATATAAGTGGCACAAAATTCTTGATGATTTTAACCTCTTCAAAGGTAACTTACTGAGTGTAGGGATGCTGTTGCTTTTTATAAGCCCCAGCTTGGTATTTTGGTTACAGATGAAAGTTATGGTTTAGATCACTCCTCTAAAAGCGCAGCGTCTCTTCGCCTTCTTTGTGCATAATTCAATAAACCCTATTTGAACACAGAGAAACGAATGAGGACTAAATGAGAAGCCATAAAAAGTTGTTGTTTAGATCACTCCTCTAAAAGCGCAGCGGCTCTTTGCCCTCTTTGTGCATAATTCACTAAACCCTATTTGAACACAGAGAAGCGAATGAGGAGTAAATGAGAAGCCACAAAAAGTTATGGTGTAGTTCACTTCTCTAAAAGCGCAGCGCCTCTTCACCCTCTTTGTGCGTTAATCACTTAAAATCTATTTAAAGTAAGAAATAAATAAGCTTTCAACATACCGCGATCTAAGCTAATGCGGTTACCAGCTTGCCTTTTTCATGTGTGGGTTGCATTGCCATTCGCTGAGTGCCTTTTTCGAATTCTTGCTCTAACATTTTTTGTAGTTCGGCAATCTGCTCTTTTATGGCGTCTACATCAGCACCTTGCTCTTCTAGTTTTTCTGCCAACGCTGCTATTGCTGCCTTTAGCTCAGCTATTTTTTCTTTATCAACACCTAAACGTTGATAAATTAATGCCTGTTGCGCATTTTCTAAAAAGCTTTTGTCTGCTGGCTTAGCGATAAAATTGGGGGGTGCTTGATTTTCAGCGGCACTGGTTGTTGCCGCAGCGGCAGACGTCGGCACAACATCACTCGCTTTTGCCGCTTTGTTAACGGGGCTGTTATAACTACTATATTGATTTTTAAAGGTTATTGATGTCATTAGCTGAAATCCATTTTGCTTAACTGTAATAACACAGCAACTTTGATACCAATTGATATTTTTATTTCAAATTAAGCCCACTTAGCTCATTTCGCACCCATTTTTCATCTAAATATTGCTCTAAGTGTTGTTCAGCAAACTTTAAAAAACTGCGTGCAGCATGTGATATGTGTCGGTCTGTACGCACCACAAAATACCAATGACTGGCTAAAGTGGTGTCGGTAACATTAAGCACTTTAAAGCTATTATCACCTTTAGGTAGCACATGCTGAGAAAGCACCGCAATCCCCATACCTGAAGCCACCGCCACTCTAATCGCTTCATTACTGGCCATTTGCACACTGTCACTTAATACCAAGCCTCTACTTTGCAGCTCGCTCTCAAATAACATGCGCGTTGCGGAGCCTGTCTCGCGTAGTAAAAAACGATACGGAACTAAATCAGCCAGTGTCAACGCGGTTTTATCGGCTAACGGATGATTTAGCGGCACTATAAACACTAAAGGATTATGTAAAAACCTAGCTGCTTGGGCATGCTCTAATGATGGCGGGTGACTAAATACATAAATATCATCTTCTCCGCGTTCAAAGCGTGCTAAAACAGCAGAGCGATTACCTATTTCAAGTGGCAGCTCTACATGCGGGTGTTCATTACTGTATGGCCCTAGCAACTTAGGTAAAATATATTGGGCGGTATTAACCATGGCAATTTTACATCGTCCACGTTCCCCCCCTTTTAGCTCCGCTAGGTAATCTTGGTAGTCTTCAAAATGACCAAAAACCTGCTGACAGGTTCTAAACAAGGCCATGCCGGCTTCGGTTATTTGCAACTTTTGTTGCTGCATAATTATTAACGGCTCACCTACCGCTTCTTGTAAGCGTTTAATTTGTAAAGAAACCGTAGGCTGAGTCAAATGAAGCCTGCGCGCCGTTTCGCTTATAGAGCCGGTTTTTACTACACTCATAAATACTTCAAGTAGTCTAAAAGAAAGTTGCCTTATGTTCATACACACCTCATAGATTTTTATCTATAGGATGGTAGCATTCATTTTATTATTTACTATATAAAGATTTGCCTATAATGGCGCCGCTCAACAAAATGAATTAGTAACAACGAAAACAAAGAGGAGAACAGCGTGCCTGATATTGTAGTGATGTTTTTTATTTTAGGATTAGTGGCGGGTATCCTTCGCTCTGATTTAGCTATACCCAAAGCTACATATGACACCCTCAGTTTGCTACTCATGCTTACCATAGGCCTAAAAGGTGGTATGGTCCTTCATGGCAATTTAAGCTGGCAATTACTGCCCGAAATGGCCTCGGTAATGTTACTTGGTGGGCTTATTCCACTGACTTTATACCCTATTTTAAAATACGTTGTTAGGCTAAGCGTAGCTAATAGCGCAAGCATTGCGGCTCACTATGGTTCGGTTAGTGCAGGTACATTTGCGGTAGCCTTAGCGTATGCAGAATCGGCTAAATTAGAAGTGGGCGCAGAAGTTACCTTGTATCTGGTGATGCTTGAATTACCCGCTATCATTGTGGGTTTACTGCTGTATCGTAAGCTCGACAAAGCACACAGTGAAAACACTAACTTATCGTTAAAAGCGCTGTGGCACGAAACGCTCACCAATAAGAGTGTGATTTTGCTCGTTGGCGGTGTAATTATTGGTATGATGTATGGCACCCAGCAAGGTAGCCAAGTTACCAGCTTGCTCACCAATAGCTTTAAAGTGGTACTGGCATTGTTTTTGCTAGAAATGGGCTTAGTAGCTGCACAAACGCTTCGCCCTTTCCCTTGGCAACAATGGAAATTGGCTGCTTTTGCCATTATTACACCATTATTTTTAGGCACCATTGGCGTTATTGTTGGCACCTGGCTTAATTTAGAATTAGGCTCGGTGGTTATACTGGGCAGCTTAGTGGCGAGTGCCTCTTACATTGCCGCACCTGCGGCCATAAAAGCAGCTATTCCCAAAGCGGATATTGGTCTTGCCATGCTCAGCTCGTTAGGTGTCACCTTTCCATTTAATGTTATTGTGGGAATTGGTTTGTATCACCAACTCGCCGTAGCCATAAGTTAAATAATATAAACTCTGGATAATAAATCTCTTATCTAGAGCTCAGGTTAAATAGTCTTTATCAAAAAAGCCCAAAGTGGGCTTTTTTTGGTTTTATAAGCAGTGTTATTTAATTTAAAACAAGGCTTAAAAATACAACAATTTTAAAACAATAAAGCTAACTTACTTCTACAAAAAAATAGCATGTAAGCGTTTAATTTACGTAAAAAAACATTTTAAATACTATTTTCATTTAGCAATTAAAAATCTCTTTACTTCGTTGTCAAACCAGCCTACATTCGCCGCAAAATTAACCTGCTTAAAATAATTGCTTTATCTATCCCCCTAAAGTCAGTAATTATTTAACCCCCTTTTATCGGAACAATCTAATGGTGGAACTTGCCGCTGATAGTAAATCAAATAACCCCTTAGCGCCGGTTATTGGCTTATCGTTTTTTGCTATTGCGTCGGGCTTTTTAATGAGCCTGATCCCGTTATCACTTAATGCATTTAACTTAAATATTGATTTAGCTCCATGGCTTGCCAGTGTGTTTTATTTGGGCTTACTAATTGGTGCTTTATGTATAGAGCGCGTAGTGGTGAAAATCGGTCATAGGTTGGCTTTTATCGGGTTTTTAGCCTTACTAATTGTTAGTGTTGTTGCCCAGTTGATCAGCCCAACTGCCACTATGTGGTTAGTCGCGCGATTTGTGGCTGGCATGGCAGTAGCTGGCGTATTTGTGGTGGTAGAGTCGTGGTTGTTAATGGCCAACACCGCAAAAGCGCGAGCAAAGCGCTTGGGGTTATATATGACCTCCCTATACGGTGGCAGTGCCGTAGGGCAACTTGCTATTAAACCATTAGGAACGACAGATGCCATGCCCTATTTATTTGTTATTGCTTTGTTAGCTGTTGCGATTTTAGCGCCGCTATTAATTACCCAAGGGCAACCTAATACGCAAAATTTACAAAAACTCCCCCTTAAAGAGCTTAAAACCCTGAGCCGCCCCGCTATTTTGGGCTGTTTAGTGTCGGGATTGTTACTTGGGCCTATTTACGGCTTACTGCCTGTGTATATTGCGGCGCAATCAGAGCAGGCACACTATACTGGGTTACTTATGGCGGTGATTATATTAGGTGGCATGTTAGTTCAGCCTTTAGTGAGCTATTTATCAACCCGCATTATTAAAAGCTTATTAATGGCGATTTTTTGCTTTATTGGCACCGCCAGTGTGGTGGGTATTTTACATGCAAATAGCTTTGCGGCTCTAGTGAGTAGTTATTTTATACTGGGTGCATGCAGCTTTGCACTTTACCCAATTGCTATTACGTTGGCGTGCGACTCACTGCCTATGGCAAAAATAGTCTCAGCCACCGAAATAATGCTATTAAGTTACAGTGTGGGCTCGGTTCTTGGGCCGCTTATGGCCACCCACTTTTCAGATAAAAGCCATGGTGTGCTTATTTACTTAGGTGGCTGTTTAATTACTACCTGTATTTACATGCTTATAAAAAGTATGAAAAAATACCCACAGGTAACACTCCGGTTGCTGGCTAGCTAATGCTAAAAGCCGCTTAATGCTGGTTACGGTATTAAGCGGTTTGCACTTGAGTAATCGCTTTCGCGACTGCTTTATTTTTTAACTCAAGTACTTCAATTTTATGCTCGTTTATAAGTTCATCAACAAAGCTGCTGCGGTTACTATCATCAGTTATTATGTACACTTTATGTTTAGCGCGAGTGAGCGCCACATAAAATAAGCGACGCTCTTCGCTGTGTGCGAAATTATCTTTTGCGGGTAATAATGCCTCTAAAATTTGAGACGTTGGCTTAATGCTTGGAAATCCATACGCCCCGCCATTCATTGCTAATATAATGACATAATCGGCTTCTTTGCCTTTTGAGCCATGGAACGTATCACACTCAATATGCAGTGCTGAAAACTCTTGCTGTAAAGCACTTATATCGGCCAGTGAAGGTAACTGAAATCGAAACCGTACAAGTAAATACACAGTGACAGGCTTGCCTGAATGACCCTTAATCCCCTGTAGTAAATGCTTAATTGCACCATTATTTAGCTCCGCTATTTTGGTGTTTTTAGCTGAGCCACTATTTAGCGTTTTGAGCACGCTAACGGCGGGTTTAGTTACCTTTGCAACTGAGTGAATGTTTTTAGCTAACTGCGCTGGGTTTTTCATAATAAAACCTGCGGCAACCTCGCCAATTTTATTATTAAAGCGAAAGGTCCTATCTAATAGAGTTTGTGTTGTAAAGCCAAAATGTGCGGCAAACTCGGTAGTAAGTCGCATATCTGCGCCACTAAAACGGTAAATAGCTTGCCAATCGTCTCCTACTGCAAACAGTGAACTATTCGATTTATTATCGCGCAGCGCTTTTACAAGTGTAGCTCGCAGCGGCGATATATCTTGAAATTCATCCACCATGATATAACGCCAAGGCGATGTAAATTTTTTTGTGTTTACATAATCGAGGGCTTTAATGATCATGTCGTCGAAGTCTATTTCGCCTTGTGTGCGTAAATAATGGTTGTAGTTGGCAAACAACGGCTTTAATAATTTCCACGCTTGCTGTATCTGCTTTGAATCGCTCTCAAGTGTTATATTTGCGGTTTTATACGCACTTATTAACTGGCTAAACACAGTCGCTAATTTAGTTAAATGACCACTGGCTTTTATCTCTTTTAAAAGCGCTATATGGTTAGGCTTTGCAGCACTAAATTTTAAATCGCTTTTAACGGCATAAAGAGTGTTACTAATGTAATTTACCAATGCTTTAGCATACTGTGGTTTAGCATTGGCTAGCGATTCCAAACACCCTTCCACCCACTTTATTTTAGCTTTTTCGTTTTCAGCAAGTTTAGATATTTTAGGCGGCTTGCCCTCAACATCGCTAATAATAGTTAAACCCACACTATGAAACGTGGCCGCTTTAATGGACTCAGTGCCCAGCTTTTGTTTAATTCTTTCGTCCATTTCGCAAGCGGCTTGCTTACCATAGGCGAGTAATAAAATATCGTTGTAATTAGCCTGTTTACTGTTAACCAAATAGCCCGCTCGAGCCACTAACACACTGGTTTTTCCTGTACCTGCCCCTGCTAGCACTAAGTTATTATCGTCGTCTATTATGCAAGCTCGGCGTTGTTGCTCAGTGAGTGGATTTGTTTCAACGCCATTAAAAAAATCGTGGTAGTGCTTTAATTGTGACTGGGTGTATTTATGCTGAAAAAAGCGAGTGAGTGAATCGCTCCACTGGCTGTATTGCTCAAGCAATTTTATTTGTGTGCTGACTGGTGCTAAAACATCGCTGCTTTTTATCCAAGGTAGCCAGCGTTTATATTGCTCATCTACCTGTTTTTTTATATCAGCCACATATGATTGGCGCAAAAACTGAGTATGAGCAAATTGGTTTATTTCACTCAACACCTCATTAAGCACAGCAATATTGCTTTTAACCCACAGCATATCGGTATGCGCTTTAAATACCCTATTACTGCCATAGGCCCTCATCCAAATACGATACTGCTTAGACTCGGTATTCAAGCGCAGTGTTTGCCCAAGCACACCGTATTCATAGCGAATGGGCGACGTTAAATCACGCCAACTCAGTGTGGTTGTTTGTGTTTTGTTGCTGAGCACTAAACCTTGTGGGTTTATGTCTAAAAAGCGATGCGCAGTAAAAATGCGGCCAAATACACTAGGCTGAATAGAATTCATTTACGGCAGAATTCCTTTATAAAAATGAACCAATTAGCCGTATTTTAAGGGAATAGTGTATGTAAGTGTAATAAATATAAAGATAAATAATGATGCAGTAGCTGCTGCATCATTATTTGAGTTTTAATTAGGCTTAATAATTAACAAGCCGCTTTATTAAGGCCTAATTTTTCGTATCAATAATAATCAGTTCACATTCAGTAGTTGCTGTTAAGGTGATGTTTTTAACCTTTGTAACTTCTGCGCCGTCACCTTCGTTCATATTAATTGAGGCTAACTCATCATTAATAATAAACTCCCCTGCCGATGCCAGTACGTAGGCTTGATAATCAATCGGTTGTGTTATTGAAGTGCCTTTTGCCAGCTTTCCACCGTAAATACGCGTCTGCTGATTAATAAACAGTGCACTATCGGCATCTTTTGGATAACCCGAAACCAGTAAGCTAAGGGTGCTTGCCGCTTGTGTAGGAAACTTCTTGCTTTCCCAGCGCGGCTCAACATTATGTTGATTACTCTGAATCCAAATTTGATAAAACGTTAGTGGTTCATCTGTTAGGTTATATTCTGAGTGGGTAATGCCGGTGCCTGCACTCATTACCTGCACCTCACCTTGCTCGGTGATCCCTTTATTGCCCATACTATCTTGGTGAGTAATGGCACCACTGCGGATAAAACTAATAATTTCCATATTTCTATGCGGGTGCGCACCAAACCCCATACCTGGGGCTACCCAGTCATCATTAACTACACGCAAAGTGCCAAATCCCATACGCGCAGGATTATAGTAATTCGCAAAACTAAAGTGGTGCTTTGACTTGAGCCAACCATGATCAGCATGGCCTAAGCTATTTTTTGGGTAATGAGTAAGCATATTTTTTCCTATACGTTATCTCTGCGTCATTTAGTACTGACGGTCTCGATCATGGGCAGCATCAAACGTGTGTTTAGCACCTAAAGGCACAATTTGCGTTGGGTTAATGGTTACGTGACTTACGTAGTAATGCACCTTTGTGTATTCTAAATCGACCGTTTCCTTTATCCCAGGTACTTGGTAAAGCTCATTAATGTAGTTACTAATATGATGAAACTCGCTTAACTTTTCTCGATTACACTTAAAGTGCCCGTGATACACCGCATCAAATCGAATAAGTGTGGTAAATAATCGCCAATCGGCTTCAGTGAGTGTGTCGCCTACTAAATAACGCTGTTTTGCTAATCGTGCTTCTAACCAATCTAAGCTATCAAACAAGGCAATATAAGCTTCGTTATACGCTTTTTGAGTTGTAGCAAACCCGGCTTTATACACCCCATTATTAATGGTGTTATAAACACGGGTATTCACTATTTCTATTTCTTCACGTAGCGCATCTGGATAATAATCGTCGGTGTTACCTGTAAGCTCATTAAACGCGCTATTAAACATGCGAATTATTTCTATTGATTCGTTGTTTACAATAGTCTGCGTTTTTTTATCCCATAAAATAGGCACGGTAACACGCCCTTCATAGCTAGGGTCGGCTTTTAAATACAATTGGTAAGCGTAATCTAAGTTATAAAGTGGATCGCCCTGCTCGCCAAATTCCCAGCCGTTTTCCATCATCGGAGCTTCAACAATGCTCATAGAAATGATGTCTTCGAGCTGCTTTAATTTACGAAAAATAATGGTGCGGTGCGCCCAAGGACAAGCCAACGACACATATAAATGATAACGACCCGCTTCTGGTTTAAATTTACTGTTTTGCGCTGATGAAATCGTATCTCTAAAGCGGCTATCTTGGCGTACAAATTTACCGTCGCTTTTTTCGGTGTCGTACCATTTATCGACCCATTCACCGTTAACAAGTAATCCCATGTCCGTCTCCTTAGTTTATAGAATGTGCCAACCTTACGCAGATTGGCAGCTTAAAGTTTAATCACTTATGTGATCCGCTTATTAATTTAATTTGTTATGAATCTTTCCATCAACAGATAGCTTTCCAGCTCCTTGGATCAGTAGAGCTAGGGTAATGGCTAACAGCGATAACGCAAATTCATAACCGTTATTGCTCATAAATAAACCGTTATCTATGTGCGTGGTAAAAATAGCAACCACCATAGTGATAGCCAGTACAAAACTCGCAGGACGAACCAGTAAACCAACGATGAGTAGTAACCCACCAAAAAATTCTGCGCCACCGGCCATTAATGCCATTAAATAGCCCGGTGCTAAGCCAATCGATTCCATCCATTGCCCCGTGCCTTCTAATCCGTAGCCACCAAACCACGCAAACAATTTTTGAGCGCCATGAGCACTAAACACTAACCCCGCAATAAGCCTTAATGGTAGTGTTGCAAAAGACTGTTCAGTTTTTGTGATGGCAGCTGTGATATTTTTAATCGTCATAGTTTTAACCTGTATTGCTCCAATTGAGTATGCAGCTATTGTATAAGTTGAATTAAAATTAAATAACTCCTATTATTTGCTCTATATGTTCAAATATTTTGAACAGTTAATTTTGGGTATCATTATGAATACACCCCCTATCAGCATAGAAGCTCTATTGGTATTAGACGCCATTGAGCATCGTGGCAGTTATGCAGCCGCCGCTGAGCAACTTAATAAAGTGCCCTCAGCCTTGTCGTATATTGTTAATAAACTTGAAGAGCAATTAAATGTAACTTTGTTTCAGCGTCAAGGTCGACGCGCGGTTTTAACCCCCGCAGGTAAACATTTACTGTTCGAGGGGCGTAAAGTACTCAATGCTATAAATAATTTATCGGAGCAAACACAAACTATAGCTAATGGCTGGGAGCCTCGAATACGTATTGCTTATGACTCTATTTTTGAAATAAGTCACGTATTTAACAATTTGCAGCTATTTTTAAATGAGCATAAAAATATTGAGATAGATATTAAAGAAGAAGTACTTAATGGCACTTGGGAGGCTTTAATTGAGGATGACGTTGACTTAGTGATTGGTGCACCAGCTCCGGTTCCAAATCAAAAGGGGATCAGAGCGGTAAAAATAGCCGATATTCAAAATGTTCTGGTGGTTCACCCTAGCCACCCGCTAGCGCAACTAAAAAGGCCTATTGAGCCCAGCGAACTTGGTCAATACACTACGGTTATAGTACATGATTCTGCAAAACAAAGTATTCCGTGGTCAGCTAATTTAATCGAAGGTAATCAACGTTTTTTATGTAAGTTCTGTAAGCCAAAAAATAACCGCTATTTTATCTGCTATTGGCATTGGTTATTTACCTGCAAACCTTATTGCTGAACATGTAAAAGCTAACAAACTGCATGTTGTGGAACTTACCGAACCACGCCCTATTCAAGACTTATACCTTGCATGGAAAATAACAAACAAAGGTAAAGGCTTAAAACAGCTGACCCAAATTATACTAAATAATATTTAACCCTTAAAAACGCAAAAGCCCATGCTAAAACAGCATGGGCTTTTTGAATCAGTAATAAATATTACAGTGCGAGGTCTTGCTTAGCGCGTGTTAAGTTGTGCGACACTAACTCGTTACCAGACATTTGCTGTGCTTCGTAAAAGTCTGATAATGCAGCCGTTTCGTTTTTAGCCATTAAACGTCCTACACCACGGTTACTTAAAGCAAATGACGTAAGCTCACGTACTTTAAAGCGTGGGCCAGTGCTTTGTTGTAATAAAGTAATTGCTTTTGAGCAGATTGCTTCAGCTTGGCTGTAATTTTTTGATTTTACATTTAATGCGCAGTCGTTAAATGCAACTTCGAATTCTTGAGGGGCTGTTTTAGCCTCTTCAATAACCATTAACTTGTAATCACTTTGATCAGCCATTACAGCAGCTGAGCAAGTTAATAAAGAGCCAAGAGCGATGGTTTTGATAAGTGAGCGTTTCATGATTAATTTCCTATTTGGTTAGTCGTGCTTGTTGCCGACAACTGAACTTTAGAGTTTTTACTTCATTTCGACAAACGATTAAAAACAAACCAATAAGTGAAAAAACTAACCTATAGACTTTACGCTGATAAAAAGCGTTTAACAGTTCAAAAAATCAATCACCTCTTCTTGCACATCAATATAATCATCTTCTGACATATTTAGTGTTGCTAATACGCGTTTTTCTATATCATCCCAATCTTTGGTGGTGTCGCCGCGTAAAACACTATTGACCAAATTTTCAGACATTTTTAAAACGCTATAACACAATTGTTGGTTACTTCCAGTTATGTTACTTAGCATGCTCAAATCGTGATGACGTAAAATAAGCTGACAAATATCTATGGGTAAATGCCAGCTGGTCGCTAAGTAATAACCCACAGTGGCATGATTAGTTCCAAATAAACGCTCTTCTATATCTATCAAGCTTTCTTTATGAGTATTATTTGAAGTATGCAAAGCACTCACGTAGTTATCGAATTTAACTGCCATCGGCACAATGCCACAATCATGAAATAAACCCAGCGTATACAAATATTCTATTGGCACTTTATCTTTTATACATTGGCCAACAATCATATTTACCTCTGCAATTTCGGTGGCGGTATCCCAAAAGCGTTCTAAGCTAATGCAGCATTCTTTTTGGGTGAACATTTGCTTTAATTTTAAGCTTGGTACTAGCGCCTCAATACCGTTCCAACCTAAAAACATAATGGCCTGTTTAATATCAGACACACTGCGCACTAAGCCATACGATGGTGAATTAATAATTTTTAGAATAGCCGATGAAATAGCCACATCTTTAGCAATGATCTCTGCGGCGTCTGAAAGTGAGGGTTCTTGAGCAGATGCTAATATTTCAAGCTCATTTAAGATTTGTGGCTTTGGTGGAATAATAAAGTTTTTATTTACATCTGATAATACCTGCTCATTAACTACAATCATCGATGTCTAGCCTCCAGCTAAGCTATATGGATTATTTATTTAAGTCCATTTGAACTTTTATACTAGAAGTTGATTAGGGATTTATCAATTTGTAAGTGCTGAAATTGGTAGGATAAAAATAAAATTTAAAACAATAGCAACACACGCCCATGTGTGGGCGTGTATTTATTAATATTGGCTTAGAAATAATAGCCAATATTAATGTTAAAGCGACGCTCAGTTTCGCTGCTGTCGCCCGCTAATGAACCGCCAACAAACGGCATATTTTTACCATGAACTAAGTCAAAGTAAGTGAATAAACCACCTGCAGCTACCGAGAAACCAGTTACGTTCATCCAGGTATCTCTGCTGTTGTCAGATTTGTCGTAAATAGCACTGTAGTCGTTGTAAAACTGTAAGTTTGTCACCGCGCCCCATTGTACCGGTACGCTGTATGCTACGTTTGCACTCGACATTGTTGCCTCTGCCGCCATGCTGTCGTAAAACGAGTAAGCGCCTACAGCAATGCGGTTTACGTTATCAATATCGTAATTGTATTCGCCGTGTTGAAGTTGTAAGTTCCATGGGCCTATATTACTGTTTAAATGTAATGCCCAAGCGTTGTAATCACCTGCGCGGTCAACACCATCATGTAAACCACCAGCAAGTGCTGATACACCAATTTCAGTTTTACCACCTTCATGTTCTAGGTGATAGCCGTAACGGCCTGAGAACGTATTGTACTCGCCTATAGCATTAGTTGGCTCAGCATAAACACCATCGCCGGCTTCTCTAAAACCAACAATGTCGTAAGAATAACGATCGCTGCGGTTATCTACATAACCATCAACACCACCTAATTCATCATTTTTGAAAAAGCCCAGATCAAGCTGCCAGTTATCAGCAATCTTACGCTTAAATAACACCCCTAAATCGTGATCGTCTTCAAGGCCAACATAATAGTTAGTGCTGAAAAAGTAGTTATGTGAATTGTATGGCCAGTTACCAAAAGGAACCTTGGTAATACCTGCTTGGACTTGCCAATCATCAGCAAAATCATAGGCGGCATAAGCGTATTTAACGGCAGTCATGTAGTCAAAAAAACGAATTTCAGCGTTTAATTTTACATCACCAACGTCGCCTGAGAAATTTAGACGAAAAATATCAAAATCAAAATCGCCACCGCGATTTTTATTGTCGTCATCATACGAGGTATGGCTGTAGTTGGTTCGCACAGCGCCGCCAACTTTAATTCCCTGTGGCTTGTGATCATGCTTTGCCACTTGAGTTTCGGCTATATCTTCTTTCTCTTCAATGGTGCGGTCGATTGATTTTTCACTTTTTTGCTCTGCTTTTGCAAGTTGCTTTTGCAGCATTTCCACTTGTTTTTGTAAGCTGCTTAATTGCTGCTTTACTTTATCGAGATCTGTATCTGCATGTGCCGGATGTGAAAATACAACCATAGCCACTGCCAGTGCTAAAGGTTTCATAGGTGTCATAATTTGTCCTTGCTTGCCTTGTTGATATTATTAACTCGAACTTGGTCAGCGTGAGCTAAGTACCTGCTTGATTTTACATGTTGTTTTACAATGATAACGTATTTTTACAACTCTTCAATTACACTTTATGATTTTGCGCAACAGATCAGTAACACACAAACTACTTTTTAGCTGGGTAACCATGAGAATTAATCATATTTTTATAAATGAAAGCAGTAAGTTGAAAAAATTAAAGTTGGAAAAATAACAGGATGCTAATGTACCTATTATAGTGTGCTATTATTTGCAAAAATCATACGTAAATCAGCAAGCTTGCTGCTAAAAAATACATTAAGGACTTCCAATAATGAAAAATAACGAAACCTTTAACACCATTGCTACGTTAATTTTTAAGCATCTTTATAATAATTTTCCAAGCCCAAGTCAGTTAGATCCTAAACAAGTAATTAGCGATGCCTCAGATCAACAAAGTGAAGAAATTAAAGGCACTATTGCCTTTCTTATTCATGAGGAGTATATATTTTCAACGCCCAGCGCTACCTTTTTGCTAACTGAAAAAGGCTTTAGCCACGCTTTGTGTCCAAAATTTTGATCTAACTTTACTTTTAAACACTAAAGCTTAAGTGAATTACTGTAAGGAGTTATAACAATGAGTGATTTTATTTGGTTACTTCCAGCTGTGGTACTCACTATCATTTTAATTAAACTGATTAAACAATCTAAAAAACTGCCTTAGCTTTTTATTTAATGAGTACGCTTTAGCAATTTTTGGATTTGCGCGTTCACCATCTCTGGCTCATCATTTTGTGGATAGTGGATAGTGGTAACTTTTACTGGTTAGCACTATCTCACCTTGAGGAAAAGCATTAGCCCAGTTTGCATGCAGTTCTCCCCACATTTCACGCCCTTTATCAGTAAAAAATAACACCGATGGATTTTCATATTTTTTAACTGAGGCAATAACCGTCACAGGAATATCAGCTATTTGTGGGTAATCGGGCAAAGGTCGCTTCGACCAAAAGTCTAAATACTGATTCGACATGCCATTTTTCATATCATCGCGTTTTATAGCGGCAATTTCTTTTTCAGCGCGCGGTAAATCAACCTTACGCATAATATCAACATCATGCTCTGAGGCCGGTTCAATTAACATTAACGCTTTAATGTTATCAGGGTAGCTTGCCGCAAATACCCTTGCGATATAAGCACCATAAGAATGCGCCACATAAACTACTGGTTCTTCAATTTTTAACGCTTTAAGTAATAGCAAAGCCTCAGTAGCATACTGCTCTGAGCTATAGTTTTTCTTTATTTGCGAAGAGCCGCCATTACCAATTCGAGAATAGCGAATTACTTTTGCATGCTTAATAAGCGCTTTATAAATGGGATCCCAATCACTAAGCCCTGCAGAGCCACCCGCCTCGAGTAAAATAGTGTGTTTGCCACTACCCGCCATTTCATATTCAATATCAAAGCCATTTACTTTAACTTTAGCAAGCTCAGCAAACACAGCGGTAGAGGTGATTAATACCCAAAATAGAATCGTTTTTATTATTAGTTTCATATTGTTAAAATAGATTAGTAGTTAGTTTAAGTTTATAGCATTAAGCACTATGTTTATAAATAAATTCTCTAACGCAGAACCTCAAAAATAAATAATCACTTCAATCACTCTTAAATCATGTTTTGACTGATAGATTTCCTTATTCAAACCTATAAACCTCTGTGACCCTATGCCATAATCTAAATAATTCATAAATTTAGTAACTTGGCGGTATATAAACCGTTTCAAGCTAACTTATAGGGTTTTTTAATGGCTTATCAAGAGCAAAACCAAGCAACAATCTATTGGCACGACTACGAGACCTGGGGGGCGAGCCCACAGAAAGATAAGCCGAGCCAATTTGCAGGTGTACGCACCGATCTTGATTTAAATATTATTGGCGAGCCGCTTATTGAGTACTGTAAGCCACAAGCGGATTATTTACCGCATCCTGAAGCGTGTTTAATTACCGGTATTACCCCACAAGTGGCGATGCAAAAAGGCTTAGTTGAGGCTGAATTTATTGCAAAAATTCATGCAGAATTTAGCGTGCCCAATACCTGTGTGGCTGGTTATAACAGTATTCGCTTTGATGATGAAGTAAGCCGATATAGCTTTTATCGTAACTTTTACGACCCGTACGAGCGTGAATATAAAAACAATAACAGCCGTTGGGATATTATAGATTTAGTGCGTGCCTGCTATGCACTGCGCCCTGAGGGTATTGAATGGCCGTTAAAAGAAGATGGTAGCCCTAGTTTTAAGCTTGAGCATTTAACTGTCGCTAATGGTATTGAACATGCCGCTGCGCACGACGCGTTAAGTGATGTAACGGCCACCATTGCCTTGGCAAAGCTAATTAAAGAGAAGCAACCTAAACTGTACCAGTTCTTTTTTAGCCTTCGTGGTAAAAAAGCACTCGCTGAAATGGTTGATGTATTTAATATGACCCCGTTAGTGCACACCTCGTCTCGTATTCCAGCAACCCAAGGTTGTACCACTTGGGTGGCACCAATGAGTTTTCACCCGGTAAATAAAAACGCAGTTATTTGTTTTGATTTAACCCAAAACCCGCAGGTGTTACTTGATTTAAATGTAGAGCAATTACGCAAGCGTTTATACACCAAACGTATAGATTTAGCGGAGGGTGATTTACCCGTAGGTTTAAAATTAGTGCATTTAAACAAGTGCCCTATTTTAGCGCCTGCTAAAACGCTGCTGCCTGAGAACGCTGCTCGCTTGGGTATTGATCGTGAGCAATGCCTAGCTAATTTAGCCATTTTAAAAGCCAATACCGAGCTTCGCGATAAAGTCACTGAGGTATTTAATGAGCAAGGCGATTACAGCGCGACCACAAATGTAGATTATTTATTATATGATGGCTTTACTAGCCATGCTGATAAAGCCAAATTTGCGATTATTCGTGATGCAAAGCCAGAAGACTTAGCAAGCTTGAAACTTGAATTTGAAGATCCTAAATTTAATACTTTGCTATTTAGGTACCGCGCCCGTAACTGGCCACAAACGCTCAACCAGCAAGAGCTTGATCAATGGCGTCAATATTGCCAAAGCAAGTTAATGCATGGCGAAGATCAGCCATCAATCAGCGCACAAGATTTTATGATCACCCTTGAAAACTTAGCGCATGAACATGATGACAGCGAAAAAAATCTTACAATTTTAAAAGCCTTATATAACTACGCGCAAAGCATGTAATTTACTGTAGTTTATATAATGCATAAAAACGCGACCCTTTATAATTAAAGCGTCGTCGTTTTTTGTATATAGTTAGGTAAGCGAAAGTAAATTCCACCAAAAGAAGCGAATGAGAAACACATAAAACCAACATTTACTGTTTATGTTTATCACTTTCTCTAAAAGCGCAGCGCCTCTTATCCTCTTTGTGAATAATTTACTTTTACCAATTACATTACTTTTTATGCAGTGCTTCTATACGTGCTAATAAGCTTGAGGTATCGTATCGCCCGCCGCCAAGAGCTTGTACATCAGCGTAATATTGATCAACCGTTGCTGTCATTGGCAGTGTTGCACCGTTATTTTTAGCTTCATCAAGGGCAATGCCTAAATCTTTGCGCATCCAATCTACAGCAAAACCAAACTCGTATTCGCCTGCCCACATTGTTTTGTAGCGGTTTTCCATTTGCCACGAACCGGCTGCGCCTTTAGAAATGGTTTCTATTACTTTTTCGCCATCAAGCCCCGCTTGTTTAGCAAAATGTAAGCCCTCAGCTAACCCTTGCACTACACCAGCAATACAAATTTGATTAACCATTTTACATAATTGCCCTGAGCCCGCTTCGCCTAAAAGCTGACTAAAACGGCTAAATGCCGCCATGATAGGTTGTGCTTTAGCAAATACTGCTTCGTTGCCACCCGCCATCACGGTTAACACCCCATTTTCAGCTCCAGCTTGACCGCCCGATACCGGCGCATCAATAAAGTCGATATGCTGTAAAGCCGCTTTTGCCGCAACTTCACGCGCTACCTCAGCAGAAGTAGTTGTGTGGTCGATTAAAATTGTGTTTTCCTGCATGCCTGCTAGCACACCGTCATTGCCGTATACCACTGAACGTAAATCGTCGTCATTGCCTACACACATAAAAACCATATCGGCACCATTTGCGGCTTCACGCGGGGTAGGTGCAAAACTGCCGTTAAAATCTTCGACCCATTTTTGTGCTTTAGCTGCTGTGCGGTTATAAACACATACGCTGTGCCCTGCTTTTGCTAGATGCCCTGCCATTGGGTAACCCATTACGCCTAAACCTATAAATGCAATTTTAACTGACATAAAAATGACCTATTTAACTGATAACTTAGAAACATAAGCTCGATTATGTCAATCGGCCGCTAAAAAAGCGAATGAAAGTCTTTTAAAATTTCCCTGATAAGGAAATTAGGTAGGTAATCTATGGATAGCATTTATCAATTTAACGCACCACTTTGTAATAACAGTGATTTTCCTTTGAGCCAGTTAAAAGGAAAAACGGTTCTTATTGTAAATACAGCAAGTAAATGTCATTTTTCGACGCAATTATGTGCGCTTGAAAAGCTATACCAACAATACAAAAGCGATGGGTTTGCTATTCTAGCCTTTCCATGTAATCAGTTTGATAAAAACGAACCATTAGAGGGCATGGCAATAAAAGACTACTATCAAAAACACTTTGCAATTAATTTTGAAGTATTTGATAAGGTTATGGTGAATGGCCCCGATACGCATCCCCTGTTTAGTTATTTAAAATCACATACGCGTGGAATTGCACAAAACCGTGCCATAAAATGGAATTTCACTAAGTTTTTAGTTAATGCTCAAGGACAGCTAATTGCGCGCTATGCCCCGCGTACTAAACCAGAGTCATTACACAGCGTAATAACAAGCAGTTTAGGGTCAACACCGGTTATAAAAACAGCAAACACTCGTTTTGGTTAGGCATCTATAATAAAAATGGTTTATGGTTGATGTAACTAGGTTAGTTGGATAGTAATAAATGAAGATTGCTTTTTTTAGTGCTCAAAAATACGAGCGCCCTTTTTTCGAACAAAGCTTAACTGGCTTTTCTAACATCGCTATTACCTATTTTGAGCAAAGTTTATCGACGCACACTGCGGTTTTAGCTAAAGAATTTGATGCGGTATGCGTATTTGTAAACGATTCGGTAGATAAAGCGGTTATTGATCAACTGGCTATATTTGGGGTTAACACCATTTTACTGCGCTGTGCGGGTTTTAATAATGTAGATTTAGCCGCTGCTAAACAGCATGGTATGCGTGTTCTGCGCGTTCCGGCTTACAGCCCTGAGGCAGTCGCAGAGCATTGTATTGCACTTATGCTTACGCTTAGCCGTAAAACCCATAAAGCTTATAACCGCGTACGTGAAGACAATTTTGACTTAAACGGCTTACTTGGCTTTAACTTGCATAATAAAACGGTGGGTATTATTGGCTGCGGTAAAATTGGCCAAGCATTGTGTAATATATTAACCGGTTTTGGCGCTCACATTTTAGTATGCGACCCTAATGCACAAGCTGGTAATTACACTATTACCGATTTAAACACCCTGCTTACACAAAGCGATATCATTTCTTTGCATTGCCCGCTAAACGAGCACACTCATCATTTAATAGACGATGACGCATTTGCCGCCATGAAAACAGGGGTTATGCTAATAAACACTTCGCGAGGTGCCTTGGTTAATAGTAAAGCGTGTATTAAAGCGCTTAAATCACAAAAACTAGGTTATTTAGGGCTTGATGTGTACGAGCAAGAATCAGAGCTGTTTTTTAAAAACCACAGTGACGATATAAACCAAGACGATATTTTCTCTCGCTTGGTAAGCTTTAAAAATGTATTGATCACCGGCCATCAAGGCTTTTTTACTCAAGAAGCGCTTACAGAAATTGCCAATATCACCTTACAAAATGCATTTGAGGTTACTCAAGGAAAGAGCTTAACAAACGAGGTGCTATAGCGCTGCTAACCAAAAAGCAAAAAAGCGAACAAAATATAGTGTTCGCTTTTTTGTTATCTATAACACATGAGTTATTGCTGTATTCTAGCCAAACGCAACGTTTGCAAATACTAAGGTCATTAGCACTGGGCAGACAAAACGAATGTACTGAGCAAACCAATAATGTGCACCAGAACTTGCTTGATGAAGCTTATTACCACGCTGCCATAACCAGCCTACTGTAACAAAGTAAAATAGTCCCATCAGCGGTAGTTGGTATTGGGTAAAGACCATAATAACCAAACCAAATAGCCAATCAAAATTAACAATAATAGTACTGGCACAAATAAGTACAATGGCACTAACGGCCCATGTGGCTTTGGTTCTATCAACACTGTGGTTTTCTACTAAGAATGCCACCGGAATTTCAGTCGATGAAATGGTTGATGTAACTGAAGCAATCGACATCAACACAAAAAATAGTAAGCCAACTAATAAACCAATTTCGCCCATGGTGCCAAATAACTCAGGTAATATGGCAAAAATAAGCTGTCCTTCACCGATTAGTTTACCGTTGCTAAATACTTCAACGCCATTGAACTGAGCCACATAAATAGCCGGTATAATTAATAGTCCTGCTAAAAATGCCACGCTGGTGTCGAGTAAAGCAACACTTGCAGTCAATTTTGGTAAGTTAGCACCGGGCTTTAAATAAGAGCCATAAATCATCATACAGCCCACACCCAGTGATAATGAGAAAAACGCTTGCCCCATTGCGGCAATAATTAAATCAGGGTCGAGTATTTTGCTAAAATCAGGCACTAAATAGGCAGCAAACCCTTCGCTTGCGCCATCTAAGGTGGCAATGTAAGCAATTAGGCCAACCAATAAAACAAGTAATAATGGCATTAAACGGCGTGACCAGGTTTCAATTCCTGATTTAACCCCTTTTAAAATAATGCTGGCGGTTAAAATAAGCATCAGCGGCGTAAATATAAAATTACGTAGCATAGAGTCGCTATGTAAAAACTCACTCAAGCTCTGCAAGCCTAAAAAGGTGGTTATAGGCTCTATGGCGTAAGAAAGCATCCAACCTGCCACTATTGAATAAAAGCTTAACATGACTATTGCGCCTGCTAAGCCTATATAACCTGCAGCAGCGCCAACTTTAGGCGCATGGTCTTGCCATGCTTGGCCTAGGGCTTTAACCGGATTAGCTTGGGCTTTGTAGCCTAAATACAACTCGGTGTATAATGCAGGCAGCGCTAGCAAAAAAATAACAATAAAATACACCAATAAAAATGCGCCGCCACCATGATTAGCAGCCTGTGTAGGAAAACCCCATATATTGCCTAAACCTACCGCAGCACCGGCTGCTGCCAATACAAAACCAAGTCGACTTTGAAAACCATCACGCACTTGTGTCATACACCTACAAATCTGTTATTATTTTATCGAATGTGAATTAAACCATATTTAAGGGCGACTGAGTAATAAAAATGTACTTAGCGCACATAACAGCAAACAACCGCTCACAAACTATCCAGCTTATAACGATAACTATGTAATCGGTATTCACTTTTAACGAGCAATAATGAGTTCAGCTTACTTCGACAATCAGTTATTACAAACACCGCTTGCTGAGAATAATAACCACACCATTTTATTATTTGATGCCAGCCAATTGCAGGTTGATGAGCTAACACTCACGCAGTTTTTAAGCCCGTTTGAATTAAGTGTCATCGCGCGTCGTAAAACACCACAAGCAAAAAAAGAGTATGTAGCAACGCGACTATTGCTAAAATATTTAGTCAAAAGCGTATTACCTAACAGCAGTGATATAGCGCTGAGCAACATCAGCTCTGAATTTAATCAACAAACCAGCAAGCTTGAGCTAAATATAAATAATAACTTTGTGTGTAGTTGCTGTGTGTCACACTCTCATGGTTTGGTAGGCGTGGCCCTAAATATTAATAATTCGCTATTTGGTTTTGATATAGAAAAAATCAGTTTGAAACGACCATTTGAAAAACTCGCAAAGCACTTTTATGATGCTGCAGAAGTGGCACTTATAACTAAGCAACCGTGCACAGCTGCTAAAGCGGCGACATTTTTCAGACTTTGGACATTAAAAGAGGCATTAGCAAAAGCAACCAGCCGCCCTATTGCCCAGCTATTAAGCCCTAATGTATTTTGTGAGCTTGGCAACACGCAATTAAATGCAACCAGCACCACATTAACAAATGATGTAAACGAGCAGTTTGATATAAGCGTTGTGGCAAAAAAAAGCACCGACTGGCGGTGCTCATTTATCTCATTGAAAACGTTAAGCAGCCAGCTCGCCTTCAAGTAGTCGGCTATGAATAGCTTGAACCACAGCATCGGACTCATTTTGCTCAACTAAAAAGCACAGGTTGTGTTTACTCGCACCATGGCAAATAAGACGAATGTTAAATTCGCTCAACACCTGCATTAAATTCATTTCGTGCTGACGCAATACAATTTCAGACCCAATAAGTGCTACTAGGGTTAGATTGTTCTCAACCGATACATGGCAAAACTCAGCCAGTTTATCTAAGCACTCTTGATCTAGCTCTGGGCGTGATGCATTTGGCGCATTATCAAGGGTAATTGCTACACTAATTTCAGAGGTGGTAACCAAATCTACCGAAATATTGCATTCACTTAAAATAGTAAAGATACGCGCTAAAAAACCACTCGCTAATAGCATTTCAGGGCTTTTTAAGGTCAGTAGTATTTGGTTTTTACGTTGCGTGACCGCACGAATACCTGGTAGCTGCGATTTTTCACGTTCAATCCACGTGCCCCCACGCTCTGGCTCTGTGCTTGAGCCAACAAACACATTTATATGGCTGCGACTGGCTGGCAAAATTGTAGCTGGGTGCAGCACTTTAGCGCCAAAAGTGGCCATTTCTGCCGCTTCATCAAAGCTTAAACGCGCAATAGGTGTCGCTTTAGCACACAAACGCGGATCGGTACTAAAAATCCCCACTACGTCGGTCCAAATATGCACACTTTTAGCGTTAATTGCTTCAGCTAACAAGGCGGCACTGTAATCAGAGCCACCGCGACCCAGTGTGGTGGTTACATTGTTTTCATCACTGCCAATAAAACCCTGAGTAACAATAACCGTGTTCTCTAGTAAAGGAATTAAATGCTCTTTAGCTGCAAGCGCTGTAGCGGCTACATTTGGCGTGGCTTTACCAAATTGGCTATCAGTTTTAAGCACCTGGCGAACATCAAAACGCTGCGAATTTAAGCCTTTTAAGCGTAATACTTGAGTAAATAAATACGACGATAAACGCTCGCCAAAGCTAAGTAGCTCATCGTGTTGCTGCTCTGTTGTCAGTATTTGATGTGCCAGAGTTTGAAACTCATCAAGGGTGTTATTAAAACCAAGCGCTAAATCATTATCTAGGGTCAGATCAGTTAAAATTGCCTGCTGAATCGCAAGTACACCATCAATATGCTGTTGACGCTCTGCGGCATCAATATCGGCTTTGCAAAGTGCCACCAAGTGATTAGTTACACCGGCACTGGCGCTCACTGCAACAATTCGAACGCTGTTATCGTTTACAATGATTTCGCTACAACGGCTCATGGCCTCAAAATTAGCCACGCTGGTGCCACCAAATTTGGCAACAATGTAATCTGATTTTGTGCTCTGTAAACCTTGTGGCACTGATTGGGTAGTCATTTCGTCTCCTTTCGCGGCATCCAAACCGCAATAAAACAAGAAGAACTTGGCAGGAAATAAAGATAAGAAAAATCTACTGCCAGAAGCTCTCCACCTAAATTGGTGACAGTTTTGAGGATTCAGCCCCATAAACCGAAAAACAATAGTAACGACCCATTGTTTTCCTCGGCGAGTACTTCCCTCCTTAATGGTCGTAGGCTGTCGTTGCCTCGCATTAAGTACCTAAGTATCGCACCTCTTCTGAATGTATTATTAACCAGTGGCTAATAAAACAAAACCGCACTAAGAGTGCGGCTTTGAAAGTTATCGTTTAGACGTCTAGCTGTCAAGTCGTTTTATTATAAAATCAAATAAAACTACCCATAAAGTAAGAGCCAGCATAACCAAAGGTGTAACACACTAACAAATACAACGACAAACGAAGGTAACTTGCAAAAGTAAGTTCTTTAACCTTACTCATAGCAATAATACCAGCCGCCGAACCAATGATCAGCATTGAACCACCCACACCAGTTGCATACGTAAACGACAACCAATGCTGTTGACTCATTACAATGTCAGCTTTTAGTAACGCAGCCGTTAGTGGCACGTTATCAACACCGGCCGATAAAATACCCATTAAGTAGTTAGCGTACTCTGGCGCCATCACTGTATACAGGTTTGTAAATTGGCTTAGCACGCCCACTTCTTTTAATGCGCCAACAAGTAATAACACACCTACGAAAAACAATAAGGTGTCGTACTCTATGTCACGTATAAAGTCGATCATATCTTTATTGATGTCTTTTTTACGCATTAAAAATTGCGCGACTAAAAACATAATAGACAGGCCGAGTAAAAAAGTAAGTAATGGCGGCACACTATATAAAACACTTAAAGTGAGGGTAGAAATAACCGTAGTGAAGAAAATAACAGCAATAGTAATGTCGGTTTTTTCGATGCGTTTGAATTTAGTCTTTTTAAACTCTAACTGCTTGTTCATACCAATTGATAACAAGGTAGCCAGTAATAATACGCTTAATAACGCTGGCACAATTAACAGTAATAAGTGACTAATGGTGACTTTACCATCAAGGAAAATCATTAACGTGGTTACATCACCCGTTATAAGTGAAACACCGCCGGAGTTCACTGCAAATACAATTAAGGTGGCGTACTTAACTAGTTTTTTGGCTTCAAGCTTTAATGACATAATCACTGCCAAGGAAATCAATGTGGCTGTAACGTTGTCGGAAATAGATGAAAATAGAAACGCAAAACTCCCCACCAAAAACATCAGCTTTCGCTCACTAATGCTGGTTGGCATAATCCGGTTCACAACATTTTCGATGAGTCCTTTGGAGTTTAAATAGGCAACAAAGGTCATTGCGGCCATTAAAAACAGCCATAAGGAAGCAATTTCTAAAATATTGTGGTCTAGGAGGGTTTGAATCGTTTCGGGGCTTTGCCCATTAAGAGGAAAAATAAAGGAGATAATCCAACAAAGCGTACCAAAAAATAATGTCGTTTTGGCTTTGTTAACGTGAATCACATCCTCAATAACGATAAGCAAGAATGCAATCGCTATCAGCGTCAGGATAATCGAGGAAACCATGATATTAAACAACCTTCGGGGTTAAGTAAAAATTGAAACCATGTAAAAAATATACCCACATATTCTATGTGCCTATATTCGGCGCGGATACTATCACTATGTGGGTGTAAAAACTATTATTAAATCGTCGCAAAAACGAATACCATATAAGCTCAAGAAATATAAAATAACGAATACTAGGATGTTGTAACGCCTTATGATCCCAGCTAAAAAGCTACTTAATACCCTCACTGAGCATTGGGGTGTATTAGAGCTATTATTTAAACGCTTTAAAATGGCCGACTTTAGTATTAAAGATCTTCAAAATGCCATTAAGCAAAAGCAACCGACGTGGAATAATGAGCGCATTTATAAAGAAACCAATCGGTTATTAAATCAAGAAATTATTATTCCCTTGGCTAAATCGTCACAACTAGAAATTAACCGTGCTATTGCTGACTTTGCTACCTTTTTACTGCAAGAAGAGCATTTAGGCTTAGCACAAGAAATTAGCGTATTGGTTGATGATTTAGCTCGCTTAGGTAATCGGCTATCTAATGCTGGTGAAATGGAAGATTTTGATGATTTACGCCGCTTTAGCCGCATTATGGATGATCGGGTTCGTAAAATAATTAAACTGTTTTTACACAACGAAAACGCCATTTTAAATATTGTTGAACAAGCCAAATCAAATAACGCGGTGCAATCGCTGCAAAAGCGCTATAAAGCCGTGATAGAAGCGTTTGATGAATATATAGAACCCATGCTAGAAATGGTCGATATTAGAGGCGACTTTCATGCCTGTTTTACTCTAATTGAGCAACAAATTAGCACCCAAATAGAACATATTGAACGCTCAGGCAAGGCGTACAACGATAAACGTATGCTTGAGCAATTACGTACCCGTATTCTCGAAATGCACCTAGTTGGCCGGACAAGCTTACGCAAAAGTGCCGATATGCTAATGCCACTGCGTGAAGAGCTGCGCCGTAATAACCTTATTACCCGCCAAGCAGCAAAAGTATTAGGGCTAATTCGTAAAAACGGGGTGGATAATATGCTCAGCGCCGTGCAACCCCATTTTGTAAGCGATGCGCAAAAGTATTCATTGGGTCAACAGCGTCATATTATTGCCTATATGGCAAGCCTAGCTGAGTTTGAACACCATGAATATCAGCTACCAGAACAAAATGATGTGCCCGCGTTTGTCACGCCAAACATTCCTGACTACCACGATGTAAAAGCGCAGTTTACCAAACGCTTTAAAAAGCAGCGTAAAAAACCACAGCCTCTGCTGCAATTTTTAGACGAAAGCTACCCTGAGCTTGAAGCCGATGAAATGCTGTTTTTGTATCAAAAGTTGGTAAGCGATAACACCCTAGAAATTAGCCAAAGCGATAAAAAAGCCCGCGTTAACATTGCAGGCCAGCACTTTAATTTATATCCCTTTAATTCAGAGCCTCAGGCTGATAAAGCCGAGCACGAGTAATTACCATGACCCATATAAACTTAGATGAGCTTTCTCACTTACAAGCCATTAATAAAAAATTAGTCGCCGGTTACCACATTTGCGAACAAGACACCGTAATGTGGCAAGAGCTTGACCAACAAATAGACGCTTATACTGCCTTATTTACAGCATTAGGCCACGAGTTAAAACACGATAGCCGTGGTTTTTATTATTTTGCCAGCGATGAAAGCACCCCAAACATGGGTAAGATTTCACGCGCTGTAGCGCTCACTATTTACATTTTAATAGAGCATTTTGCCAATACAGGTAAAGACCCAATGCGCGCATTATTTGACGAGCCAAACGATTTAGAGCTAATGCAAACCTTGGTACAGCTTAATAAACATTTGTTCGATCAGCTTGAGATATTTTCGGGATCTGACTTACGAAAAGATGTGTATTTACGCATGGTACGTTTAGGTCTTGCCCGCGAGTTAGAAGGTGGCTTTATGTTGCAAGCCCCTATTCATCGCTATATTGATGCCTTAATGGAAGTAAACGAAGAGACCTTTATTAGTGAGGACGAGCAATGAAAAATTTATACGGACTGAGTAAACTCGCCCTACTCAATACCGCAGGCTATGCCAAATGTGTGATCCCACTGGATAAAAGTAGCTCGATTTGTGCACCTAACAACACAGGTAAAAGCTCAGTAATTAATGCACTGCAATTTCCGCTAATTAACGATTTACGCCTTACCGAGTGGGATGGCCACGATTTAGATGAAACCCGTAAGTTTTATTTTTCATCAGATCAATCGTACATTTTACTGCAAGCCGATTTACCCCATGGCTCAGTTGTCATTGGTGTAGCAGGCTTAGGTAAAATTGCCGGTTATGCGCACCAATACTTTTGCTATCAAGGTAAGCTTGATTTAGCCCAGTACACCCAAGGCAATACCATTATTAAGTTTACCAAGCTGTTTAACCACTTAAAGCAGCAAGGTTACAACCCAATAGAGCTTAAGGCACAAGAATTAAACGCCCTACTGACAGGCGGAGCAACGCAATTTGACGGTGAGATCAATTTAAAAATGATCCCCCTCAACAACGTTCAAGACTCTGCAATATACAAAGAAATATTTCGTCGTATTCTTAATTTACATAAATTAGGCGCAAACGACGTTAAGCGCTTTATGTTGCGTGTGTTTGAGCGCCACATGTCAAATTCAAAGGTCGACTTTTACGAAGTATGGCGCCGTTCATTCGATAAAGTAAACCGCGCAAAACGCGAATTAAAAGCACTAGAATCAATGCAAGAGCCCATAGCCGCTCTTGAATCTATGCTAGAAAACCAAACCGTGCTTAAAGGTAAACTGGCCGCTTATGCGCCAAAAATTGACCAAGCACTGATTGATTTTGATACGTACCAGGAAGAGCAACTAAGCGAGCTCAACATCGCCCTTGAAGACATTGAGCACGAAAAACACGATTTTGAACAAAAACAAAGCCTATACGTGCAACAATCGCGCGATATAGAGCGCAAGCAAACTCAAATTGAACAATGGTTTTTAGATTTCAACGCTCTTAAAAGTGAATTTGAGCTGGTTAATAAAGCCACTCTCAAAAGTAACCTAAGGCAGTTAAAAAATGACTACGAGTCGTTGTCACACTCTATTACGAGTGCTCAAGGGCAAAGCCTGCACACCCTTGATTTCCGTATTGGTGAAACACAAAAACAAATTAAGAGCTTAAAGTTACAACTTAAAAACTTAGAATTTAATTTATTCACCCGTATGCGTGAAGACTTATCACTTAAAGAGGTAGAAGAAATATCACGACTATTAAACCCCGATCTGCTCTCCTTTGCCACCACCAGCAATGGCGATATAACCATTGATGACGAAGATGCCTTTGGTGAATTTTTATCACAGCTGAGCGAAAATGTTAAAGGCGGTATACTCACCCTACCTGGTGCCAGTATTAAACTTAAAAAGCTCTCACCAGTACAAATGCAAAGCGGCGAAAATAAAGAGCAACTGAGCGCTCAGTTAACCGCGCTTGAGCAATCATTAAAAGAGTTTAAACAGCAGCGTGAAGTGGCCGCCAATGTTGCTGATAAACAAAAAGAAAAAGACGCGCTATACGAGGAGCTTATGAGTGCAGAAAGCGCACTTAAACGCTTAGAGCAATTTGAAGTGATGCAACAGTCGGTTGACGCCCAAGCGATGCTAAGAGAGCAGCTTTTAGCCGAGCGCGAACAAGTTGACGATTACCTACAAGATATTCAAAAAAACAGTGGCTCAATTGCTGATAGACGCTCGTTAATTAAATCAAAACAAGCGCAAATTAATCGTCAAACAGAGCGCCTGCGCCAAGTTAAAACCGAGCGTATTGACCACACGTTAGATTTATACAGTGGTAAAGTGACACCTTACATGATTGATATAAAAATCGATTTTGATAATTTAAGCGATTTAATTCACCACTTTAATAAAGACTGCCAAGAGCTTCGTAATTTCGATATAAATGTACGTAATACCTATATGCATATTTACAATGCAGGTATTACCAAGTTCGATAACGAAAACGATGAGTTTAGTAAATACCAAAAACTTATTAGCGCGTTTCATAATATTGATAACGAACGTGATGCCGTTGAGCGCCAAGGTCGCGTTGCCCTCACCGAAGTGGCCGCCACGATTAAAGGCTTACGTGAAGATTTAGACCGCCTACGTCGTGAAATGAATAGCTTTAATAAAGGCATAAGCCAGCACCGCATTTCAAACCTGCAAGCGTTTAAAATTAATATTATCCCGCGCAAAATGTTGGTAGATAGCATTGATACCATTATCAGTACATCTAACCAAATTGAACAAGGCGATACCCTGGATTTACTCAGCCAAGAACCTTACAGCGAAAGTGCGGTAAACGACGCAAAAGATCATTTAATTAAACTCGCCTCAGACAAAGCAGGCCTGACCCTTACCGATTTATTTGATATTCGTTTTGAAGTGGTTAACCGCGCGGGCGAAACCGAGCACTTTGAAAAGATAGACTCGGCTGGCTCAAATGGTACGCGTATCACCATTAAGCTATTATGTGGCATGTTGTTTATTCGTTATTTATTAAGCGATCAGGAACAAAACTTATACCGTATACCTATTTATATAGATGAAGCGGCTGATATCGACCCGCAAAACCAAAAGGCAATTATAGAAACTGCCCTGAGCTTTGGCTTTGTGCCAATATTTGCCTCCGTTAAACCGCAAATAAGTTGTGATTATATTGTGCCAATTCGTTCAGTAAAAGACGGTGCACAAAACTGGGTAGATGAAAAAGATTGGATTGAGGTTGAACATAAAGCCTCTCTACTGGACTAAGAATTAATTAGCTATTCATTTTAGTCAGTTACACTTATTTTTAGATTTTAAATTACCCTCGCCCATGGTAGTTTAAACAAACGCACTTTATTGGAGCAAACGGTATGAAACATATATTTATTGTCGCAGCACTGGCGCTACTTACCGCCTGTACACAAACGCCCGATTGGGATTACGATAAATCAGCAAACTTTAGTAACTACAAAACGTTTGCTTGGGTAGAAAACGCGAGCCTAACCAAAGACACGAATAACTACCAAATCAGTGGGCTGATGGAAAAACGCGTTCGCAATGCGGTAAACAACCAACTAAGCCAGCAATTAGGTATGCAATTGGTTGACGTAGCGCAAGCTGATGTACTTGTTAATTACCATGCAAGTGTAGATAAAGAGCTTGAAGTTGACAGCTTTAACGTAGGCTACGGTGCACGTTGGGGTTACTGGGGCACAGGCTTTAACCACGATGTAAGCGCACGCGAATATGAAGTAGGCACGTTAGTTATCGATATTATTGATCGTGAGTCAAACCAATTAATTTGGCGTGGTGCTAAAGATGGCCGTTTAAAGAAAAAACAAACACCATCACAACGTGAAGCCGCTATTAAAGAAACGGTTGCCAATATTTTAAGCAACTTTCCGCCTAAAGCGCAGCAATAAATTTTAATTAATATTTAAAAGCCCGCATGTTCGCGGGCTTTTTTATGGCTTAAAAACTGTTTGCCTATAATGTAATAAGTTGCGTATTAACAAGGTGATAGCTCAATGCTATAGTAATCATGTTACAAGGGATAAAGCTTAATCAATAAGACGTTTAGTAAACCTAGTGTTTAAAGTTGTGAGATAAATTAAAGGATTAAAATGAAAGAAATGTGCCCAAATTGTAAAAGTAATTTTGCAGCTAAAGATATAAATAATATTAACAAAAATAGTATTTTTATTGAAAAAACAATGCCCTTCTTGTCAAACATGGTTTTGTTTGAATAAAACACTCACGTATTATAAAAATTATTGGTATTTTTTTATTGTTAATAACCAGCCTATTAAATATCTTCAATATTAAGAGTCAATACAGTCTAATTTTTTCAAGCGCTGGTTTTGTAGGAATATTAGTAGCAATCATTATTACTTTTTTTGGCCAAAATGAAGCAATCAAAAAATAAAAAAAAGAAACCAAAGGTAAAATATGTAGATATCAGTAATACGAGAATGCTATTGAATCAAATCGCATTCTCTATAGTATCTTGGGCTTTAGGCCTTTTATCTATTATATTTGCGATAAAATTTATACATGATGGCTATATTCTGACTCCAACAGATTACCGGGTCGAATCTGACGTTTATTTCTTTTCAGCGTCACCGTTTACTTATCTATTTTATCTTCTTATTTATTTAGGAACTGGGGTCTACTTTTTAGCTGTGCCCTATCTTTTTAGAGATATGTTCCCACGAAAAAAGAAAAAGCCTAATAAATCTAAAAAAAAGCATAAACGAGGTAACAGCTAATTTTAGCTTTATTAGTTACCAGCCTTTTTTATTTAAATACGCATCAATGAAGTTGTTATTTATACTTGTGTAATAAATCAAGTGGGATATGGCAATAATCATCAGGGTGATTGGTTAAACGGTCTTGATGCTCGGGATCGCTAGGGACATAATTAGTCAATGGCGCTACTTGTACCGCTATTTTTTCAGCATCATCACGCTGGCTAATATAGTCTCTGGCGATGTTTAAATGATTACTGTCTTGGCTAAAAATGGCGGTGCGGTATTTTTCGCCTACATCGTTACCTTGTTTATTGATACTGTATGGGTCAATAATCTCAAAAAAATAGCCGATTAATTCATTTAGGGTTACTTCTTGGGCATCAAAGGTTACTTTCACGCACTCGGCATAGCCATCGTATTCACCTTGTGTTGTGTTACTAGTGCCATTGGCACGTCCCGCCTCAGTAGTAACTACTCCGGGTAAATACTTCATAAATTCTTGCACGCCCCATAAGCAACCACCAGCAAAATAAAGTGTGTGCTGATTTAATGAATGACTCGATTGTTGTGTTTGCATAATAAAGTGACCAATGTAAATAATTTATAGGATGCAGAGTTACTATTTTGTAACGCTAGGTTTGATTATCAAATGCAGTTTTTTATCATTAATGTACAATAGCGCCCAAAATCACCCTAGCTTAGTGAGCTTACCTTATCATGTGATAAAAAGTGATAGGTATTTAATTGTTAGCGCCATTGCATAAAATGAGAATAATGATATGAATCGTGCCCCGCACCTTATTATACCGGTCGTGTTAGCCAGTATTTCAACTGTTGCTTATGCAGAGCAGAGTAAAGAAACAGCAACCATAGAACAAATAACAATTGAAGCGTCACCCACCGCCAATACATTACCTGTTGGTACATTTGATTCACCTATTTCAAATTTAGAGTACGACCCGCGTGTTGACTTGCAATCACGCAATATGGCTGAAGCACAAGCTGATGTAACGATACGCGGTGGTATTTTTGAAAATACCGGCTTTAGAGTCGGCAGTGCAACTCTACTCGACCCGCAGTCTGGTCACTACTTTGCAGAAATTCCTATTGCACCACAAATGCTAACAGGTGCCAGCGTATTAACCGGAGCCGATAATGCACTTTATGGCATGAATAGCTCTGTGGGTACTGTGTCGTTTGCTTGGAAACCAATAACAACCGGTGGCAGTGTCTCTTTGGGCGCAGGCTCAAATGACTTTAACTTACAAACAATTCATGCAGGTGTGAGTACTCCACTTGAAGCAAACGCTAATTGGCGCATTGGTTTTGAAGGTGAACATTCGCACTCACAAAGTGATGGTTCAATTGATTTTGGCGATCATGACTTTACCCGTACTTCTGGCAGAGTGCAGTTAACTGGGAGCGATTCACAAACTGATTTATTTTACGGCTTACAAGAAAAGTTTTTTGGTTGGCCAAACCTTTATACCCCATTTGGTGTAAATGAAACCGAAGACTTAGAAACCCAATTATGGATGCTCAACCATAAGCAAGCCTATGCTACCAACAGTGAATTTGAAGTATCGGCTTATTACCGCAAGCATAACGACCATTATGTTTATTCAAGAGAGAACCCAAGCGCGTTCCAAGCATTTCATGAAACACAAGTAAAATCATTGGCTATTTCAGGTCGTCATGCGCAAACACAGTCAGTTGCGGTTAATTACTCGGCGCAATATATAGAAGACAGTATTGACTCCACCACCCTTGAAAATAACTTTACTTCACGTAACTACTTTAAGCTTAGTGTATTGCCTGAATACACAACAGCACTAGCAAGCAACCAGCAACTAAACGTCCGCTTAGGTGCTGCGTTTGATAACACCAGTCGTGATGATTCTGACCTATCGTTAATTGGTGATGTTAGTTTCAATACCCAAAATAACGATGGCACTGAGCGAACTTTGTATTTGTCGTATGCTGAGGCAAACCAAGTAGCCGGTTATACTGCTATTGCTGGCAGCGAGACTGGTGGGTTGTTCAGAAGTAACGCTAACCTTGAGCGCGAAACCACTAAAAATTTAGAGCTGGGCTTATTGCTTGAGCAACAAAGCTGGCAGCTTAATTCCGCACTTTTTTATCGTAAAGATAACAACCTAACCGATTGGACATTTAGCTTTGATTCAAGCTCAGCGCGATTTGCACAGCCGGTTGATATTGACACCACAGGCCTTGAGTTTTTAGCCACTAAACAATTTAATAATACAGAAATTGTTGCCAGCTATACCTACTTACATAAAACAGAAACCTATGGCGCTGAAAATGTTGATGCTAGCTTTTATGCCTTAAATTTTCCTGATCATCGTGTTACGCTCGGTGCAATTTGGAACCCGACGGATATGTTAGAGTTTCGTGTTGATAATGAATGGCGTAAACAGCATAAAAATGCCCTTCGCCGTTCAGATGACGAGGCACTATTTACTCAGCTGACGTTAAAAATAACTCCACCAGCTGTGCCTAACTTCTTTATTAGTCTTGCGGCTGATAACTTATGGGATGAGTCGTTTGAAGAAATTCCAGGTACGCCAGGTCGCGGCGAGCAATATACACTAAGTGCCACGTACAGCTGGTAACTTTATCGCTCAGCGAGGGCTTACTCCACGCTGAGCTTATCTTTTAAGTTAAAATAAGAAACAGACCAGTAGAAAGCTGAATTAGAAATTTCATTTCGCAGCCCTCCCTAAGTACTCTAAAAGCGCAGAATCCCCTCCTCTGTGTACATGCATAATTGAAATAGTATGAGCAAAGAGAAGTGAATGAGGTAACACTAGCGACAATGCTTAGTGGATACTTAATTGCACTCTCTCAGTACTACTTTTAGAAACACAAAGTAAGTATCTAACCTGAACTCTGGTTAAGAGATTTACTAACATATTGAATCAAAATGATATTTATTTTCTCAAGCTAGAGATTTTTAGTGAAAACAAGGCGAAATTACGCGTCAATAGCTAGCCTATTGCAAGTAAATTCAACGCAGTTAGCGCTGAAAATAGCTGCTTGAGATGGATTTATTATCCGGAGTTCAGGTTATCAACACTTTTCAAGCGTATAAATTGTAAATATATGTGTATTTAATACAATAAATTAGGTTAATTGCTCTAATTCGGTAATTAACGTTAATGCGTGTTCATTAGTTGTCCCACAAACATCTAAAGTGGCGCTAAAATCACTACACACTTTAGGGCGCGACTCATCACCAAATAGCTTACATAAATTACGCTCATCCAGCTGAATACAACGTTCTCCGGCCTTTTTACCATTTGGCATACCCGGTATTGGCGAGCTAATACTTGGTGCAATACAGCATGCTCCACAGCCTAAACGGCACGCCATTGATTGTGTTTTCATTATAACCTCAGTAATAAATTTTAATTATATTGTTGCTGCTTGCATTTAAATAGAGCGATTTGTTCTATTTGCAACCGCATTGTGCAATGACTTGTTACATCTTCAAACACACTGTAAACACTTTATTGCGTATCATTAGTTCATCAGCACAATTTATGAAGGAATGCCTTGTGGCGACTAAAAAACAAATAATACTCCCTATCGCGGTCCTTGTTGGTGGCATCGCCCTCGCAGCGGGCTTTTCAGCAATGAAAAAACCACCAGAAGAAAAACCAGAACAAGATACTCGCCCATTGGTTGCAGCACAACCTATTCACCTTGATGCAATCACTCTCGATGTTAAATCGTACGGTATTGTGCAACCTAAAGACCGCACTGAGCTGATTGCTCAGGTAAGTGGCCAAGTTATTTCTGTTGCAGGGCAATTTGTTGAAGGTGCCTTCGTAAAGCAAGGGGATATTTTAGCACGAATTGACCCAAATGATTACGAAGCTGATTTAATTGAAGCTGAAGCAGGCCTTGCCCAAGCAAGTTCAGCGCTTGAGATAGAACGTGCTCAAGCACATGTTGCTAAAGCTGAATGGGAACGCATTAAAGCAGACTCAAGCGATATTACTGCTTCTGCGCTTTATTTGCGTAAACCGCAATTGGCAGAGAAAATGGCACGTTATCGTTCAGCGCAAGCAAGTGTAAAACGTGCTAAACGTAATTTAGAACGCACCTATATTAAAGCCCCCTACGACGCGATTATTAACGCGCGAAGCATTAGCTTGGGTTCTGTTGTAAATCCAGGTAATATCTTTGGTTCACTCAGTGCCACCTCGGTCGCTGAAGTGCGTTTACCGGTTGCCGATAAAGAGCTGCAATACTTAAATAATGGCGGCATTGGTGCAACAGTGTTATTTAGTGCGCAGTTCGCGGGCAAAGAAACCACATGGCAAGCTAAAGTGGTGCGCAGTGAAGGGGTGATAGATCAAAAAAGCCGTATGAGCTACTTAGTGGCGCAATTACCAACCCCGTATGCTAACAAAACTCAACCATTGCGTTTTGGCTCCTATGTTAACGCTAGCATAGGAGGTCGTGCAGTTAATAACGCCATTGTTGTGCCACATCATTTAGTCAAAGAAAATAAAATTGCGATATTAAACGACGATTTAACCCTGTCGTTTAAAACTCTTAACATTATACGTGAACAAAACGGCATGGTGATCGCAGACCAAGGGCTCAATGAAGGTGAACAGCTAATTACTTCAGCCCTTGAATACCCTACCGAGGGAATGGCGGTAAAAATTGAAGACGTTGTAACAACCCCAGACGTTACTCAACTTGCACTGAAACAGGAGTAACTTATGTCTACACGTGAAAAAGGCCTAATTGCATGGTTTGCGCGCAACCCTGTTGCAGCAAATCTATTGATGATATTTATACTTATTGGTGGCATTTTAACGGCGTTTACTATTCGCAAACAAATGTTTCCGCAATTTGAAAGTAACTGGATCAGTGTCTCTGCGGTATACCCTGGCGCAGCCCCGCAAGAGGTTGAGGAGGGCATTACCATAAAAGTTGAGGAAAACCTTGAGAGCATAGAGGGAATAAAGCGCCTTATCACCTACTCCAATAGAGGCTCTTCACAAGCGTGGATTGAAATAGAAGAGCAGTTTGATCCGCAAGAAGTACTCGATGAAATTAAAGTACAAGTAGATTCAATCAATACGTTTCCTGCGGGTATGGAGCGCCCTATTGTTCGTCGCGATAAATACGAACAAGAAGTAATGATACTTGCCCTTTACGGTGACATGAGTAACTACCAACTTAAAGAGCTCGGTAACGATATAAAAGACGAGCTTCAGGCACTGCCTAATATTAATTTAGTTAACTTTAATGGTGGCCTTAATTACGAAATTGGTATTGAAGTAAGCCCAGACAAACTGCGTGCTTATGGATTAACGTTTAGAGATATTGCCAGTGCAGTGCAAAGCTTTTCTGCCAATATGTCAGCTGGGCAAATTCGCTCTGAAAATGGCTATATTTCAATGCGCGTTGAAAAACAAGCCTACCGTGGTAGCGAGTTTGCAAAGCTACCGCTGATCACCCTTGCCGATGGCGCGCAAGTATATTTAGGTGACGTTGCCACCATAAATGATGGCTTTGAAGAAGGCCTGCAATACTCAAAATACAATGGTAAAAATTCATTGTCGTTTGAAGTAAACGCCTCTAAAGATCAAGATATTACCGATGTTGCTAAAGTACTTAAAACCTATATGGCTGAAAAAGAATCGCAACTGCCTGCAGGTGTCAAGCTCTCTCCTATTGTTGATTTAACTTACTACCTCGAAGGTCGCCTCGATATGATGGTCGACAATATGATTTGGGGTGGCTTACTAGTTATGTTGGTATTAGCGCTGTTTTTACCATTACGTTTAGCTTTTTGGGTAATGATGGGTTTACCTGTGTCATTTTTAGGTGCCTTTTTGTTTATGCCAATTGGCTTTTTAGATGTCACCATTAACTTAGCCTCGTTATTTGCCTTTATACTGGTGCTTGGGATAGTGGTTGATGACGCCATTGTTGTGGGCGAATCTGCTAGTGCTGAAATAGAAAAACACGGCCATACACTCGATAACGTAGTACGCGGCGTAAAGCGCGTGGCAATGCCAGCAACATTTGGCGTACTTACCACTATTGCGGCATTTTTACCGCAAACTCTTGCCACAGGCCCAAGTGCGGCTTTTTCTAAAGCCATTGGTGGGGTGATTATTTTATGTTTAATTTTCTCACTAATTGAATCAAAACTTATTTTACCGGCACATATTGCGGCAATGAAAGACCGTAAACCAAATCCAAAAAACCCGCTTCACCGTGCACGTAAAGTAATGGATAACGGCCTAAAAAGTTTTGTTGATAACTACTACACCCCGTTTGTTGGTCGCTGCATTCATTATCGCTATACCGTAATTGTCGGTTTTATGTGTTTACTGATTGTCAGTGCGGGAATGTTTGCCGGTGGTTTAGTTAAATTTGTGCCTAATCCTAAAATACCGCACGATTTTCCACGCATTGATATAGAAATGAACTTAGCGTCTTCTGAGCAAGCAACGCTTGAGACAGCTAAAAAAGTAGAGCAGCTAATACTGAGCGTTGATAAGCAGCTCAAAGAGCAATACGGTAAACCGATGATCCGCGATTTATCAGTTAGCTTACGTGGGCGAACGCAAGCAAACATTATGGCTATTTTAGTTGAACCCGACCTGCGCCCTATTGATACCTTTGCACTGAGTGCCTTATGGCGCGAACAAATGCCTAACTTACCGGGTGTTAAAACCCTAACCATTCAAGATAGTATTATGAACGGGGGTCGAGACGATGGCGATGTAAGCTTTAAACTCGAAGGTAAAAATGCACAAGTACTTAAAGAAGTCGCTGGTAAGCTTAAAACCAAGTTACAAAGTCTGGAAGGCGTAGGCGATGTTAATGACTCAATGCAAAGCGCTACCGATGAAGTACAGCTAGATTTAAAACCACTTGCTTACAGTATGGGGCTAACCCTTGCCGATGTGGCCTCACAAGTAAGCTTTAGTTATTATGGTCTTGAAGCACAACGTATTCTTCGCGAAGGTGAAGAAATTAAAGTGATGATCCGCTACCCAGAAGATGAGCGTAACTCAATCAGCGATATCGACAGCGTACGTATTATCACCCCCACAGGCGCTGAAGTACCATTAAGTGAAGTTGCTAATATTTCATTAGTTGATGGGGTTAATCGTATTCGCCGTGAAAATTCAAAACGTACAGTAAACGTGTGGGCTGCAGTAAATACTGACCAAGTAGAACCCTTTGCCATTGCACAACAAATTCGTGATGAGTACTTACCTTCATTACTTAAAAACTACCCAGGGGTACAAAGTAATGTGGCTGGTCGTATTCAAGAGGAAATGGATAGCGCTGATGAGCAATTACGTGACTTTGCGCTATCGATGATCATAATTTTTGCATTATTGGCTATTCCTCTGCGCTCTTACTCGCAACCATTAATTATTATGTCGGTCATTCCATTTGGTGTGGTTGGCGCCATGTTTGGCCACATGGTACTAGGTATGACCATGAGCAGCTTATCGATGTTTGGCATTATTGCGGTAGCCGGTGTGGTGGTTAATGACTCACTCGTGATGGTAGATTTTGTAAATAAAGCACGCGCAGAAGGCATGGCCGTAAAACAAGCCGTTATGCAAGCCGGTGCAAAGCGCTTTAGAGCTATATTACTTACCTCAATCACTACATTTATTGGGGTAATGCCAATTATTATGGAAACCAGCTTACAGGCTAAAATAGTTATTCCTATGGCGGTATCGCTGGCCTTTGGTGTGCTATTTGCCACGGTAATTACTTTAATACTTATACCTTGCCAATACGTAGCTTTAGAAGACGCTAAGCGCCTTACCCGTAAGCTACTTGGTAAATCGCAGCCTATAAGTGTTCAACCGACACCCACTGCCAAATAATTAAAGTTTCTCTCCCAACCATTAAAGCTCGGCCTAATACGCCGAGCTTTTTATTGCCTAAATATTGCGCTGCATTATTAATAGTTTTTATAAAGTGTTTCAAATAAATTATGGGTAATTATTTTAATTATATCAGCGTATTATGCGCCCTCAATTTAAAGCATCGCTAACGCATTATAATTTTATTGCTTAGCATTAAGCTCACACCGCAATGGTTTTGAGCCGCTTGTCAGTTAAGTGCCCTCCACTTAGCTCTAATAACGAGGGCGTGTTGACCTTTGGCGTTTGAATTTGCAGCAGTATGTTTGGTTTTTAGGCAAGGCAGAGCCTATGAAGTGTGGTTACTCCCCATAAATGGGCGATAAGGTAGCATAAATGCCAAACATACGCTGCCCTTTGGGTTCTGCCTAGGGGCAATAAACTCTTTGTTGCCTACATGGATGTAGGTAAGGGGCGTGAGCAGGACGCGGAAGCTTTGCTCGGTTTTTACTTATTCTTACAGGGATGTAAGTCATTAGAATAACGCAGGAGCAGTTATCGAGCCCACTAGGTTACAAACCTCGCGCCGCGATTTGATCGCCCCTAGATTAAACAAATCTCAATCCGCAAAGATCAACACGCCCTATACACGTAAATTTAAAACACCTAAACATACTGCTATCCGCTTAAAGCGCTATGGCATCTAGTTTATTTATGCACCCTAAGGAACCCTATGTTTGATTTAATAAGCAAGCGCAGCGCTAATTTAAAAAATGATGTATTAGCCGGCCTAACCGCTGTGCTTACGCTCATTCCCGAAGCTGTTGCGTTTACCTTTGTAGCGGGAATTGACCCAATGATGGGACTATATGGCTCGTTTTTTGTTGGCTTTATTACCGCCGTGTTTGGCGGCCGCCCAGGTATGATTTCGGGTGCTGCTGGCTCTATGGCTGTAGTCACCACCGCCTTTATTATTATGTTTGGACTCGAGTACTTGCTGGCCGCCGTGGTGTTAACCGGTGTGCTGCAAGTTGTGTTTGGCGCTTTTAAAATGGGCAAATTTATTAGGCTGTTACCTCACCCTGTAATGCTTGGCTTTGTAAATGGCTTAGCTATTGTGATTGGTATGGCGCAATTTGGCCAATTTAAAGAAAACGTTCGCGTAGTTTACGATAAGCAACACGATATGTTTACCTACGCAGGCGATTGGATGCAACTAACCAGCCCTGCTATGCTTACCATGATGGGGCTAATTGCGCTAACCATGGCAATTGTGTATTTTTTACCGCGCTATACTAAAGCAATTCCTGCCCCTCTTGCTGCAATAGCAGTGTGTACAGCGCTGGTCACCTTTACACCACTTGAGTCAAAACTTGTTAGCGATGTTGTGCACACGCAGCGTACTTCAATGATTGAAAAAGAGATCATTACTGAAAACTTTGCAGCTATAAAAAATCAAGTACCTCATGGGCAATACAGCGAAGTGGCGCAAAATATTGCGCTTGAGCGCCCAACCGATGCGCAGATTACGGCTAAATGGCAAGCTAACGAAGCGCAAAAAGTAGCTGAGGGCTTAAAAGACACCATTGACCCACTTGATGGCAGTTTAAAAGGTGCATTACCGAGTTTTCACTTTCCGCAAATTAGCTGGGATTTAACCAATAGCGACTCGCTCGATGCGCTTATCACCGTGCTAATGCTTGCGCTTATTTTGTCAGCTGTGGGGCTAATAGAAACCCTTATGACGCTTTCGCTTATTGATGAAATAACACAAACCCGCGGGCAAGGTAATCGCGAGTCGGTAGCGCAAGGCTCGGGCAATATTTTAAGCGGTTTATTTGGTGGCATGTGCGGCTGCGCCATGATTGGCCAAAGCATGGTGTGTTTAAATTCAGGCGGCCGAGGGCGTGCGGCAGGTATTGCTACCGCTTTATTTATGCTGGTATTTATTTTGTTTTTTCCCAGCTTAATTGAAATGATACCGGTAGCATCTTTAATTGGCGTTATGTTTATGGTGGTTATTGCTACGTTTGAGTGGTCATCTTTGCGTTTATTTGGCCGTGTTCCAAAATCTGAAATATTTATCATTATTGTGGTATCTACCGTTACCGTATTGCTCGATTTAGCCGTAGCCGTAGGCATAGGTATTGTTATTTCTGCCTTGGTTTATGCATGGAACTCTGCAAAAGAAATTCGTATTAAATGCAGCGATGAATCGCAAAGCGAAAAAACCTACCAAGTAACGGGTAATCTATTTTTTGGCTCTATAACCTCGTTTAAAGAAGGGTTTAACCCACATAACGACCCACAAAAAGTGTGTATAGATTTTGCCAATGCCAGAGTGTGTGACCAGTCAGGTATTGAAGCCATACATGGTTTAAGTGAGCGTTATAAAGCATTAGGTAAAACGTTGCATTTGCGCCATTTGAGCCCAGAGTCTGCCAAGTTATTACAAAAAGCCGGTGATTTAGTAGAGGTTAACATTGTTGAAGACCCTAAATACCCTGTAGCCAACGACGCTATGGCGTAACACGTCTCTTAGGTAACTCACTAAAAAAGCTCGGAACTTCCCGAGCTTTTTATTTTTAAGTCAATTGTTTAAATTATTTTAAGCTGGTAAGTTAGGCACGTATATGGACACCCTCGCATAAAAGGATGTAACTATGCCACTTGTACAACTTATTCTATTTATTGTTTTTGCTGTGTTAACCACACTTGGTTTAAAAAGAATAACCGTAACTTAATGCTATTTGGCTTCATTGCTATATCGTTCACATTTGTGGGGCTCGGCTTTTTGATAGGCGTAGATGAAGGGAAGTCAGGCATTAATTAATCAAAAAAATTTTAGCTTGAAAATTAAAGGGACTTTAATGCGCTTATACATACTGATTATTTCTTTAGTTATTTTTTTAAGTGGGTGCCAGAGCTATATTGCTTATCAAATAACTAAGCCTCCGCAGAAAGTTCTCCCTAAAGAATTTGAGAGCTCTATCGCTTTATCTGGAGTACAAACCCATTACTGTAGCAGCGAAGTAGATTGTCTTGATTTTAGGTTTATCTCACCTAAGGATATCGAAAGCTACCTACTCGATGGTAATACACTTTCGTTAAGTTTGATTGTTGAAGGAAGCACTGAAGATGAGGTTTTTGAATACCAACTTACTTCAGATAATTTACCAAACAACCAAAATAGCGGGCTTTTAATCATCTTTCCTGGGTATGGCGTAGACAGCTTGATTTACACCATGCAAGCAAGATGGCTTAGCCATGTCACTGGAAAAAATGTGATAGTGATGCCTGCAAGTAATCAATACGAGAAGTTTAGATTTGGTTTAAACTCGCTTGATGTGCTAGTCAATTATGTAAATAAAGAAAACTACACTGATATTTCCTTAATTAGTTACTCAATGGGCGCAATTGCGGGAGTTGAGTTTGCATCTAAGCTGAACATTAGTAAGCATATACTTTATGCCCCAATGATTAATTTTGAGGCCGCACTAACCACAATTGCTAACTTATCACACCCTATTTATAGCAAACTATTAGGCGATGATTATTTAAACGAAGTCGCGGCTAAGATAATTGAAAAAAGTGGAGTACCTCTAACTAAACTCGACATATTAAATAATCTAAATAAGACCCCGCATGCTAGGCAAACTTACATCTTTTCAAGTAATGCAGACAAAGTGAGTCCATATAATAGGTTGCTTACTCTTAACAACTCAAAAGTGAGCATGTATGAGGTAAAAGATTTAAATCATATTGAAATGGTTTCTTTAATTTCCACACAACAAAGGAATGTGCTCCTTTCCTTGCTTGATGGATAACTTCAACAGTCCTAATAATTGAGAAAAATACTGCTCGTTTTTTACTCCTAATACGTTATGGTAATAAATAACAATACATAACTAATAATAATGGAAGGAGCAGCCATGAATACCCCGCAATCAGATCATATCCCGCAAGAAGCCTTTGATTGGTACGACGAATACGCCCACGGTTTAATGGACCGACGTACATTTATGAAAAAACTAGGTGGGTTAGCTGCACTTGGTTTTTCAATGAGCGTACTAACCAGTGCCCTGTTACCTAATTATGCGTTTGCAGAGCAAGTATCATTTAACGATGATGATATTAAAGCCACCTACGAAGAATTTGATTCGCCAAACGGGCATGGTAAAGGCAAAGGCTACTTAGCAGTACCTAGCAAAATTGAAGGTGAACTGCCGGTTGTATTAGTTATTCACGAAAACCGTGGTTTAAACCCATATATTAAAGATGTAGCCAGGCGCTTAGCCAAAAAAGGCTTTATTGCCTTTGCACCCGACGCACTCTTTCCGCTTGGTGGCTACCCTGGTAACGATGATGAAGGACGCGCCATGCAAAAGACCATGGACAGAGCTAAAATTCAAAACGATTTTGTAGCTGGGGCTCACTTTTTAAAAAGTCATTCTAATAGTAACGGCAAACTGGGAGCTGTAGGCTTTTGTTTTGGTGGTTACATTGTTAATTACTTAGCGGCAGTTGAGAGTGACTTACTGAGCGCGGGCGTGCCTTTTTATGGTACTCCTGCCAGTGAGTCACTGCACAAAAATATAAAAGCGCCTTTAATGATTCAATTAGGTGAGCTTGATAAACGCGTTAACGCTACATGGCCTGATTATGAAAAAAGCTTAAAAGCTAACAATGTTGAGTACACTATGCACATTTACGAAGGCGCTAATCATGGTTTTCATAACGATTCAACTGGCCGCTACGATGAAAAAAATGCCGAACTTGCATGGCAGCGTACATTAGCATTTTTTTATAACCACTTAAGTTAACATTACTAAGCGTGTATTTATTACTCGTTAATTAATACACGTTTATCAACAATCCCCTGCTTTACTAGCTGATTCAATATGTGAGCGGTTTTTTCTCTGCACACATCACGCAATAGTAGTACAGCGGGAGTAATCGATTGCCTGCTTGGGCAAATGAGCCACAGCTCACCACAGGTATGCTGGTAATTATTCATCACAGTAACAACCCGTTTGTTTAATAAGTCATCGGCAATATCTAACGCTGATTTAACTGCTAAACCTTTACCTGCAACACACCAACGCCTGACTAAATCGCCATCGTTTGAAGCTCGTCTGCCCTGCATTTTAACTTTGTATTTTTTTTGCCCGTCGGTAAATTCCCACACATTATTGATAATATCTTGCAGCTGATAAAATAACCCATGATGCTGCGCTAAATCATCCGGGTGATCTGGCTCACCATATTTAGCTAAATAAGTTGGCGTAGCACAAAGTAGTCGCGGTACATTGCAAATTTTAAACCCATAAACACTGCTATCACTGGGTGAGCCATAACGCAGTGCTATATCAACCGAATCACGAAAAAAATCGATATTACTATCGCTAATGTGCGTGCGCAAACTCACACTTGGGTACTTATCCATAATGTCATCAATCCAAGGGATCACTAAGTTGCGGCCTAAATCAGATGAGGTAGCTACTCGTAATTCGCCTTCAATGGCGTCATGTTCTCCTTTAAGGTTTTGCCTTGCCGTTTCAAGCACAGCCAGCGCTTGTTCGCATTGGGGGATGTATCGCTCCCCTGCACCGGATAAACGCAAATGGCGAGTTGTTCTAATAAATAATTCACAGCCAAGGGCTGACTCTACACGCTTAATAGCAGCACTGGCAGTTGCTGTGCGCATATCTAACTTGGCTGCTGCTAGCGTAATGCTTCGACACTCAGCTACCTTTAAAATAAGTTTTAAGTCATCAATCTGCATATTATCTATTTTTATTTGATAATGATTCAATAATTATGCTGTTTATTTTAAATAAAGCAAATTGTATTATGTTGCTCATACACTCAGTGAACACTGTTTATTAGCCCTTTTTTATTATGGAGAGACTATGACTCACCCTATTATTCGCGACCTTGAAAGCCGCCATACTGCTAAACGTTACGACGCGACAAAGCGCATTTCTCAAGACGATTTAACGGTATTGTATGATGCTATGCGTCTTTCTCCTTCGTCAATTAATTCGCAGCCTTGGAAATTTGTAGTGATTGAATCAGACGCTGCAAAAGAGCGTATGCACACTACCTTTGCTAATAAGTTTCAATTTAATCAGCCACACATTAAAGCGGCGTCGCACATTATTTTATTTGCTCATAATCCGCAATATACTCGTGAAGATTACGGACACGTAATTGATGCCGATATAAAGAATGGCAGAACTCAAAAAGAAAACCGCGAGCAAGCTTTTGGCGCCTTTGCGTTTGTTGATTTAAATACCGATGAGCAAGGTAATAATGCCGCCTGGACCAAAGCACAAACCTACATTGCTTTAGGCAATACTATGCATGCAGCAGCACGCTTAGGGATTGATACCACGCCGATGGAAGGCGTTGATGCACAGCTGATTGGTGAAGAGTTTGCAAGCGAATTAGACGGCTACATCTGTGATGTGGCACTTGCGCTGGGTTACCATGACGCTGAAGAAGACTACAATGCTAAGCTGCCAAAATCACGTTTAAGCAAAGAACAAGTAATTCAGGTTTTATAAGTCAAAGCTGCTCACTTTAAATTGTTAGTGAGCAGCTCACTTTATTAGGCTAGTTTTGTGACCACAGACGCATTGGTCACTTTGCCTTGATCAACATCTGCGGTAACAGTGCATAATGCACCATTAATTAAATTTAAATTAGGAGGGATGTGACCAATATCGGCATCAATGATCACCGGAAATAAACACCCGCCAAAAGCGGCATTTAAGCCTTGGCGATAATCAAACCCCGGATCTTGCCCCTGTAAGGTTACATGGCGGCCAATAATCACCCCGTTTATATCATCAAACATACCGGCTAATTTGAGTGACAATAAAAACCGTGCAACCGTCGCAGGCGTGAGCTCTGCGCTTTCTAAATAAAGCACAATACCTTGCGAGGCATTATGCTTTTTAAACTCATGCAGTGCTAAAAAAGGCGAATCAAGCAACAGCCCAACCGTATCAAGACACCCACCAAACAACCGCCCTGACATTTCGATACTGCGTTTATCGGTGTAATTTAAACATTGCCACTGGGTTGGCGCGCTGTGATCAAATAATACGTTTGGGTTTTGTGCATAATCAGGCTTGCTATGTTGATGGTAAGTCGAGGGTGCTTGCTCAAACTCACTATTAGCCTCATAGCTTAGACTTTCAAAAATTTGTAAACAATACGGATCTTTTTCATCGGGGTGTAACTGAATTAAATTGGCGCTATGCAGTGTTGCCCAATTACATTTTGCTGTCAGTGCACAGGCAATCGTGCTGACATCTGAATAACCCACCAACCATTTAGGTTTGGCATTTTTAATTGCGCCAAAATCAAGTAACGGCAATATTTCCATTGCCAGCTCTCCGCCCATTGGCGGCATAATCGCATCTATTTTATCATCCAATAAAAAGTCCATTAGTTGCTTGGCATGCTGCTTAGCAGTAAGTTGAGTTCGCGGCTCGTTTTGACGTAAAAACTCCCCTTCAACAACCTCATAACCTCGATGTTTTAAGCCATTAATGACGATGTCTAACCGTGGGTGATATTTTGATTTGATCCCCGCTGATAAAGAACACACGGCGATTTTAGATCCCACTTTTAAAGGTGCTGGATACAGTATATTTGCCATATTATTTCCTTATTGAAGAATAGGTTACTACCATAACAACATAGCCTACATTTACAAACAATGAATAATAATTGACCGGTATCTAAACCAAATATAAAAACCAAGCATAAAAAAACCAGTGCTTATTGCTAAGCACTGGTTTTTATAAAACGTTAAAGTGAGTTAACTAATTAAATATACTCAACCTCAATGATTTCGTACTCTACATCACCTTTTGGCGTTTTGATAATCACAGCGTCATCCGCTTGTTTACCAATTAAGCCGCGAGCAATTGGTGAATTAACAGAAATTAAATTACTTTTAATATCTGCTTCATCATCGCCAACAATCTGATATTTAACTTCAGCGTCGGTTTCAACATTAACGATGGTTACTGTAGTCCCAAAAATCACTTTACCTGTATTAGGCATCTTTGTTACGTCAATCATCTGCATGTTTGAAAGTTTTGCTTCAATTTCTTGAATACGGCCTTCACAAAAACCCTGTTGCTCACGCGCAGCGTGATACTCAGCATTTTCTTTTAAGTCACCGTGTTCACGTGCATCAGCAATATCAGATACAATTTTTGGACGGGTAACAGTTTTTAATTCGTTAAGCTCATCGCGCAATAATTTTGCGCCACGAACTGTCATTGGAATTGATTGCATACTTTTCTCACTTAATCCCAAGGCCATGGTTATGGCCTTGGCACATTTCCTTAGTTCAATCGCAGGTGTAGTTCTTGAACAGACGTCACTTTACTGCGGTCATCTGCTTGGTTAGCAGTACAGTTAGCAAATGCCGCATTCAATGTCGTAGTATAATTGGTTTTGTGCTGCAATGCACCACGACGTAACACCTTCGAATCTTCAATCGCTTGGCGACCTTCGGTGGTATTAACGATATAGCTATACTCGCCATTTTTGATTCTATCAAGAATGTGCGGACGACCTTCGTATACTTTATTTACACGGCGAACCGTAATTCCAGCATCTTCAAGTGCAGCAGCTGTTCCACCTGTTGCATCTAGCTCAAAACCAAGGTCTGTCATGGTTTTAGCTAGTTCTACAATACGTGGCTTATCGCTATTACGTACAGATAGTAACGCGCGACCACCACGTGGTAAAGTGTTGCTTGCACCTAATTGTGCTTTTGCAAACGCTTCGGCGAAAGTATCACCAACACCCATTACTTCACCCGTAGAGCGCATTTCAGGTCCACGAATAGGATCCACACCTTGGAACTTAGCAAATGGCAATACCACTTCTTTTACGCTGTAGTAAGGTGGAATCACTTCTTTAGTAATGCCTTGGCTTGCTAAAGATTGACCCGCCATACAACGTGCCGCTACTTTTGCAAGTGCTACACCCGTTGCTTTAGATACAAATGGAACTGTACGTGCTGCACGTGGGTTTACTTCGATTAGATACACTTTGCCATCTTTAACCGCAAACTGCGTATTCATCAAACCAACTACGCCAAGTTCAAGTGCCATATCAGTTACTTGCTTACGCATCACATCTTGCACTTCTTGCGTTAGCGAGTGAGCTGGTAATGAACATGCTGAGTCACCAGAGTGAACGCCTGCTTGTTCAATATGCTCCATGATGCCGCCAATAATCACTTGCTCGCCGTCGCAAATTGCGTCAACGTCAACTTCTATCGCGTTATCTAAGAAACGGTCTAGTAATACTGGCGCTTCATTTGATGCAGATACGGCTTCGGTCATGTAACGACGTAAGTCTTGCTCATCGTATACAATTTCCATCGCACGACCACCTAATACGTACGAAGGACGTACTACCAGTGGGAAACCAATTTCAACTGATTTAAGTAGTGCTTCTTCAGTAGAGGTTACCGTCGCATTTTCTGGCTGCAGTAAGTCTAAACGCTCAACAAGTTGTTGAAAACGCTCACGGTCTTCTGCACGGTCAATGGCATCTGGTGAAGTACCAATGACTGGCACGCCGTTAGCTTCAAGCTCACGCGCAAGTTTAAGTGGCGTTTGACCACCGTACTGCACGATAACGCCTTTTGGCTTTTCAACACGAACAATTTCAAGTACGTCTTCAAGCGTAATTGGTTCGAAGTATAAACGGTCTGATGTGTCGTAATCGGTAGAAACCGTTTCAGGGTTACAGTTAACCATAATAGTTTCGTAACCGTCTTCGCGAAGCGCAAGGGCTGCATGAACACAACAGTAATCAAATTCAATACCTTGACCAATACGGTTAGGTCCGCCACCAATTACCATGATTTTATCACGGTCAGATGGGTTAGCTTCACACTCTTCATCGTATGATGAGTACATGTAAGCAGTGTCTGAGCTAAATTCTGCGGCGCACGTATCAACGCGTTTGTACACAGGTACAATATTGAGTTGATGGCGCTTTTTACGAATTTCAGCTTCTGATACACCGGCAATTTCTGCAATACGCGGATCTGCAAAGCCTTTGCGTTTAAGTTTACGCAAGAAGTCTGCATTTAAGCCGACCATACCGACTTCTGAAATTTTAGCTTCATCTTTTAGGATGTCTTCAATTTGTACTAAGTACCAAGGGTCAATCTTAGTTAATTCAAATACATCTTCAACGCTCATTCCATGGCGCATCGCATCGGCAATGTACCAAATACGCTCTGCACCTGGCTCACGTAATTCACGAATGATTTTTTCTTTTGCTTTAGGGTCGTCAAGCGCCACAATTGGGTTAAAGCCTGTTGCGCCTACTTCTAAACCACGTAATGCTTTTTGTAATGACTCTTGTTGGTTACGACCAATCGCCATTACTTCGCCTACTGATTTCATTTGCGTTGTTAAACGGTCGTTTGCACCGGCAAATTTTTCAAAGTTAAAGCGAGGAATTTTTGTTACCACGTAATCGATTGAAGGCTCAAACGATGCTGGGGTTTTACCGCCAGTAATATCGTTTTGAAGCTCATCAAGGGTGTAACCTACAGCTAATTTCGCTGCAATTTTAGCAATTGGGAAACCCGTTGCTTTAGACGCCAATGCAGATGAACGTGATACACGTGGGTTCATTTCAATGATAACCATGCGGCCATCAACAGGGTTTACACCAAATTGTACGTTTGAACCACCGGTTTCAACACCAATCTCACGCAATACGGCCATAGAGGCATTACGCATAATTTGGTATTCTTTGTCGGTTAATGTCTGTGCTGGTGCAACCGTGATTGAGTCACCTGTGTGCACACCCATTGGGTCAAAGTTTTCAATAGAACAGACGATAATACAGTTGTCTTTTTTGTCACGAACAACTTCCATTTCGTATTCTTTCCAACCAATTAACGACTCATCAATTAATAACTCGCTGGTTGGTGAAAGGTCTAAACCGCGCTCACAGATTTCTTCAAACTCTTCCATGTTGTAAGCCACACCGCCGCCGGTGCCGCCCATTGTGAAAGAAGGACGAATAATACACGGTAAGCCGATACGGGTCATGGTATCGCGCGCTTCATCCATTGTATGGGCAATTTCAGCACGTGGACATTCAAGGCCGATGTTACGCATAGCAACATCAAAGCGTTCACGGTTCTCTGCTTTATCGATTGCATCAGCTGTTGCGCCAATTAGCTCAACGCCATGCTTAGCCAATACACCGTGCTTGTCTAAATCAAGCGCACAGTTTAATGCTGTTTGGCCACCCATTGTAGGCAGTACAGCATCTGGCTTTTCTTTTTCAATAATTTTTTCAACAACTTCCCAGTGAATTGGTTCGATGTATGTTGCATCGGCCATTTCTGGGTCGGTCATGATAGTTGCTGGGTTTGAGTTAACGAGTATAACTCTATAGCCTTCTTCTCTAAGTGCTTTACACGCTTGAGCACCAGAGTAGTCAAATTCACAAGCTTGACCAATTACAATTGGGCCTGCGCCTAAGATAAGAATGCTTTTTATGTCGGTACGTTTTGGCATTATTACTCCGGTTAAATTAGTGGTTACGCGCTTGCATCAAATCGATGAAGTGGTCAAATAATGGGGCTGCATCGTGCGGACCAGGACTCGCTTCAGGGTGACCTTGGAAGCTAAATGCTGGTTTATCTGTACGGTGAATACCTTGTAATGTGCCGTCAAATAACGATTTATGCGTTGCACGTAGGTTATCTGGTAATGTGGCTTCATCTGCAGCAAAACCATGGTTTTGTGCGGTGATCATTACGACATCGCGGTCAAGATCTTTAACTGGGTGGTTACCACCATGGTGGCCAAACTTCATTTTTACTGTTTTAGCACCTGAGGCAAGCGCTAATAGTTGATGCCCTAAACAAATACCAAAAATTGGCGTATCGGTTTCTAAAAAGGTTTTAATTGCATCAATGGCGTAAGTACATGGCTCAGGATCGCCAGGGCCGTTTGATAAGAAAATACCATCTGGGTTTAAGGCTAGTACGTCAGCGGCAGAGGTTTGTGCAGGTACTACGGTTAGTTTACAACCACGATCAACAAGCATACGTAAAATGTTACGTTTAACACCGAAGTCGTAGGCAACAACATGAAACTTTTCATCATCAGCGTGTAAGGTTTTAAACCCCTCGCCTAATGTCCAGCTTGATTCGCGCCACTCAAAATTTTCCTTGGTTGAGACAACTTTTGCTAAATCCATACCTTTTAAGCCTGGGAAGGCTTGCGCGGCTTCGAGCGCTTTTTTCTCGTCTAGTTCGTCACCAGCAACAATACAGCCATTTTGTGCGCCTTTGTCACGCAAAATACGGGTTAGTTTTCTGGTGTCGATGTCCGCAATACCTAAAATATTACGTTCTTTTAAGTAATCATCTAACGATTGCTCGTTACGAAAATTACTCGCTAGCAGTGGCAAATCACGGATCACTAGGCCTTTAGCCCAAATGTGACTCGCTTCTTCGTCTTCGCTGTTGGTACCCGTATTACCGATATGTGGGTACGTCAAAGTTACGATTTGTTCCGCGTACGATGGATCAGTCAAAATTTCTTGATAACCAGTCATAGACGTATTGAATACTACTTCACCGACTGACATGCCGTCAGCGCCGATTGCAGTACCGCGAAACACTGTGCCGTCTTCTAGGACTAACAGAGCGGATTTAGTCAAGTTAAACCTCCTAACAGTAAAAAACGGGAGTAAGCAAATTGCTTAACACCCCGCCAATACCCAAATAATTGGTCAAAACCTGATTTCTGTGAGCTTAAATTGTTTTACGCAGTCTTAAATGATGCCGATGTAAACCACTAAACCTTCATTCATTTTTCTTGCCTAAAACTCTTTTCATTCCCACACAAACCCCGGTTTTGCTAACCATATGAGTATAATTGGAAACACGCATTTAGTAATTTTTGGCAAATTGGCTGCATTCTACATGAAGTTGGCTTTTAGGTCTAACGCTAATTAGTAAATTGTAATAAATAAGTGGTTATAGCAAAAAACCACCCCAAAGCGTTAAAAAAGGAACTTAACTACTTTAAATCTAGCACATCTTGCATATCATAAAGTCCTGCAGGTTTATTTTTCAACCACTGCGCAGCTCTTATAGCACCTAGCGCGAAGGTCATTCGCGAACTTGCTTTATGGGTTAATTCAAGTCTTTCGCCCATTGTAGCGAAGTAGGCCGTGTGTTCACCTACTATATCACCGCCCCTTAGCACCGAATAACCAATTTCATTTTGTGATTTGGCCTGCTCTATGTTGTTGCGATCATAAACGGCAACCTCATCATGATCCCACCCTTTTGCCTGAGCAATCGACTCGCCAATGGCAAGTGCAGTGCCCGATGGCGCATCAATTTTATGACGATGATGTGCTTCAAAAATTTCTATATCTAAATCATCGCCTAGTTTTGTCGCTGCCGTTTGCACTAAGTTAAGCAGTAAATTTACGCCCACGCTATAATTACGCGCAAATACAATCGGAATATGTTTAGCGGCATCCGTTAATAGCGCCATATCGTCATGAGTTAAGCCGGTGGTGCCAATTACCATAGGTGTTTTTTGCTCAACGGCTGTTTTTAAATGATTTCTCATGCCTTCAGGCAAAGTAAAGTCTATAAGCACATCTACATTTTCAACCTGCTGTTCACTGCTAAACTTAATCTCTTTTGCCGCTGCGCTATTAAGCTGATTAACGGGCAGGTCTAATAACGGTGACTGACTGCGCACATAGGCCGCCGCTAATTGTGAATTTTTATTGATTGTTGCTGCTTCTACAAGTGCCAGGCCCATACGGCCATTCGCACCAAACACACCTACTCGATTCATCTTTTTACAACCTATGTATTTTTTAGTTAGCTAGATTTTATCTAAAACTCATGTAATAGTCAGGAAAGCTTATAAAAAAGCTTCGATTATTTTAGGGTCTGTTGACCTTTGCGGATTAAAATTTGTTTAAACTAGGAGCGGTTTAATCGTGGCGCGAGGTTTGTAACCTAGTGGGCTAAGTAAAAACCGAGCAACAAAGAGTAAATCGTCCCTAGGCAGAACCCTTCGGGCAGCGCCTGTTTGGCATTGATGCTGCGTTATCGCCTATTTATGGGGAACAACCACACCACATAGGCTCTGCCTTGCCTAAATACCAAACAGACTGCTGCAAATTTAACCTTGAAAGATCAACAGACCCTCATAATATTAACAGATAGTCTTTGCATTTAGCCATCTATACATTTAAACTTCCTTTTTTGCGCCGATTTGGTCTTTGGCTTGCGGGCGCTGTTGAGTTACTTATCTGGTTAGATAGTAAAACAAACAACTAAATTCAGCTAAAAGAGGGATGCTTTGGCTGTTTAATATATCAATCGGTTTCGATTGCTATGAATAATTAACGAGGATTATGATGCAGCCATCATTTGATAAAAATAAAGCAAGATTTTCTTTGCTCCCCCTACTCACCTTTGTTGCTATTTTTTTAGGCTCAGGCTTATATTTGCAATCTCAAGGGGTTGATTATGCATTTTATCAACTCCCAGCACCGGTCGCTATTTTACCCGCGATTGTTTTAGCCTTTATTTTAAATAAAACCAGTATCAACCAAAGCGTAGAGACCTTTATTAAAGGTGTGGGTAATAACAATATTATTACCATGTGCCTTATTTACTTACTAGCGGGTGCTTTTTCGGCGGTTGCAGGTGCAACCGGCGGTGTGGATGCGGTTGTTAATGCTGGTCTTTCACTTATACCTCCTTCATTATTACTGCCTGGTTTGTTTTTAATAGCGGCGGTTATTTCTACTGCGATGGGTACGTCAATGGGAACTATCGGTGCTATTGGCCCAATTGCCTATGCAGTATCTATTAAAACAGGAATTGATCCAGCTTTAATGGCCGGTACCATTGTATCTGGTGCTATGTTTGGTGATAACTTATCAATAATTTCTGACACCACGATTGCTGCTACGCGTACGCAAGGCTGTGAAATGAAAGATAAGTTTAAAGAAAACCTTAAAATTGCTGTTCCGGCCGCCATACTCACTATTGCATTGCTATTATTTTTAACGCCTGCAGCACAAGTAGTTGATACCAAAGACTACGATATTTTATTAGTACTTCCTTATGCCTTTATTTTAGTCCTGGCGGTAATGGGCTTTAATGTGTTTGTCGTGCTGTTAAGCGGTATTGTGTTTGCCGCATTAATGGGCTTTACCGGCAGCTATGAAGGTGCAAGCTTTGTAAAAGATATTTACAAAGGCTTTAGCGACATGCAGGAAATATTTTTACTGTCTATGTTTATTGGTGGCCTCTCTGAGTTTATTCGTATTAATGGCGGCCTCGACTATATCGCTCAAAAAATTCAAGCTATTACTAAAGTCATTGCCAAATGGCACCGTAAAGTAGCCGATCAGTTAGGGATCGCGGCATTAGTTGTCACCAGTAATATGTGTATTGCCAATAATACCGTGTCTATTATTGTGACAGGCCCTATTGCTAAAAAACTGGCTGATGATGGCGAAATTAGTGGTAAACGCTCTGCCAGTTTATTAGATATTTTTGCCTGTGTAACCCAAGGGTCTTTGCCTTATGGCGCGCAAGCATTATTACTCGGTGCTACATTTAAAATTAGCCCGTGGGATGTTTCAACCTCATCTTACTACTGCTTTATTTTAGCCTTTACTGCTATTGCTGTTATTTGTTTGCGCCGCAATAAAGCATAATCTCCTTTTTTACAGTGTATTAGCTGTGTGCTAATACACTGTTTATCACAATAAATAATTAACAAATTAACCGTGTTTGCTATAATGTGATATTCAGCGTGTCACATAAAATATGGTTATGAAAATTAAAAACTTACTTCCTCTCGTTGCACTAAGTGCGTGTGCCTTAAGTTCAACAGCTACCGCTGCTAATTGGAGCAATACGGCGCTTCATATTAACAACGGCAACCACAAAAACCCATTTACTGAACAAAAATCTAATACCACGGTGTACTCAATTGAGCATGCTTCTGGACATGATTATGGCGATAACTTTTTCTTTATTGATTACAGTACCGACAGCAACGATGATGGCTTTCAAGATCAAGACTTTTACTTTGAAGGTTACTCTACACTTAGCTTATCTGCGGTAATGGACGAAAAAGTAGCGTCAGGGGCGCTTGTTGATGTTGGCCTAACCATGGGTATTAATGCTGCAGGCGATGCCAAAGTGGTTAAATATTTACCAGGCGTAAAATTAAGCTGGGATGTGCCTGGTTTTAATTTCTTTTCAACCCTTATCAGTGCATACATTGATGATAGCGAAGGCGTTGCAAAAGGCGGTGCACCCATTGAAACTAACAGCTGGATGTTTGATGTAGCCTTTGATTACCCGTTCATGATTGGCTCGCAAAAGTTTAACGTAAAAGGCCATGCAGAGTACATTGCTGAACGCAAAGATGAGTTTGGTAACGATGTGCGTGCTTGGTTTTTAGCCCAACCTATTATTGTATGGGATATGGGACATGCGCTAGAAATGAAAGAAAATACCTTACTGTTAGGTATGGAATGGCAATACTGGCACAATAAATTTGGTACTGATGTTAGCGAATCAGTACCGCAAATTCATTTAGAATGGACCTTTTAAAGAACAAAGTAAATTAAGAAGTGCGAACCATTTCGCACTTTTTTAAGTTCAAAAATATATGTTTTATCCAAGTATTAACCTACCGACAATTAACTGAGAAGTAGTCGTCCCCGCTCATTACTTCTAACTCAGGAAAGTGTGTTATCAGACTATCATAGCTTTTTTTAGATTGGATTTTGAGTGCAAATGCAGCTCGAAGGTGTTGCGGTTCAATGTGAGCTCCATTGCGAGTAAAAAAGTCTATAAATGCTTTATTTTTCTTATTTTCATAGGTCATTGGATCACCGGAATGGATAGAAAACTCTGAATAATTTTGGATAAAGAAATAAAGAGGATCCAATTCATTCTTATTATCATAAGCAACGCCACCCAGCCTAGTGTTTAATATAGCGAAGGGTTCAAAAACGCCTTTAGCTGCAAAACTATTCAATAAACTCTGCGCATCTTTTAACTGCTCGAAATTTAATGAATTAAGCCACAATGTTAACCCTTTTAATCCTGCCAACCCTCCTAATAATTCCGAATGACTACTCAACGGTTTTAAACCCACATTACTTAGTCTAGCTATAATTTCTTGCTCATTTAAGCTAGTTGCTTGCAGGTAATCTCGAGCAAAAATAACTGCTAAAATAGATTTTGCTTCAGGTAACAAAACAGGTAAATCTAAGTTTTCTAAATCGAGTTCCTCCAACGAGGAGCTTTGATCAGCCATTGCTTGATTAATTATCTTACTCACTGAAGTCATCTGACTTTTTATTAACGGTGAGTTCTGTAAAACTTTTTTATTTTTACAGTGCTTAAATTCAGGTGAAGATTTGATCTTTGCAATAAATGGCTGGTCTTTAAATGTTTCAATTTCATTGGGTGTTAATTCACGGCTTATAAGCCAATCCGTCGTTGATTGACACTTTTTGAGGTCCAGTTGTTGCTCGTCAGTTAAATTGTATTCTTTTATGTTCAGTTGCAATATAGGACTCGGTTTCTCTATATCATCGACTAAAACGATTTTAATAACTATTCCTTCGTTATTTAATTTCTCAACCCCCTTATTAACCTCTTCGTTACTAAACCAGGGATGTGTAATTTTTTGATAAAAAACCTGCTTCTCTAATAACCCTAAAAGAGTTAGGAACAATTTATGCTCTGTTGGATTAGTAATTTCATAATCTTCACCACCTATAATAGTGAGAAAATTCAATGCTAATTTATTATCAAAGCTTACATCTGATAACTTTAAATCAGGGTAACGCTGCAAAAGCATGATAGCGGATTGTAGCTGCTGTTTAGTCAACAACAGATTTAAAATTGAATTTAAAGGAGAAAGTTGATTATTGTTAAGTACATCATATGGGATTTCTGAAAAAGTCCGTTCAATTTCGTTAAAAATTTCAACGGCAGAGGTATTTGTTGAGCTGACCTTTTTGTAAATCGTATCTGTGGGCAAGTTTTTCCAAAGTATATCCAAAAGGTCAGTGTAATCAACAACAGTTGTTATGTTTAAGTCAGGTGCGTTAACATAATCGTATTGAGCGATTAATCTTTCACTATTCGGTATTGATTGTAAAATCGGAAACAACTTTTCAACTGACTCTGCTAATGCTGCTTTATCGTACCAAGTTTTAGCCACTGACCAGTAACTCGAAAACCATATTGCCTCGGCGACCTGCTTTGCTGTATACCCGTTTTTAAATGCTTGTGATGCTTTTAGCTCAATATCACGTTCATTATTATCTCGTAACTGATACTGCTTATAATTTAGCTCTTTGCATTGTTCCTCATTCGGGATATCAGTAGGAAATGGCTGTTTAACATAAATGTTTTTGGCGTTTATGTTATTCCCGAAATTAGCTTTTGGCTTTTTAATACCAACATTGGCTTCTGTTGGTGCAAGCAGGATTGAATTTTGACGCTTACTGGATAATATACTAAAAAATATAACTAAACTGATCAAAACAACGCTAATGATTACAACTATTTTTTTCATCCTTGAATCTTCCTATTTTTGGCCTACTTCAAACCACATGTTTTCATTTACAAGTTAGTTTGATTAAGCTCGCAAACTAATGTTAAACGAGCTTATAAGGTTTTGTTAAAACTTACACTGCGGATTTTTACCTTGTGCTTTAGCTGTTTTTTGCTCACTAAGCGCTTTACCCATTTGCGATTGTAAATTTGCAATACGGCTTGTTGGTGCTGGGTGAGTTGATAAAAACTCTGGCGTTGCCCCACTGCCCGCTTGACTCATATTTTGCCAAAGCGTAACAGACTCTTTAGGGTTGAAACCTGCTTGCGCCATTAAATCTAAACCAATAACGTCAGCTTCTGTCTCATGTGAACGACTAAACGGTAAAACCACACCATATTGAGCGCCAAGACCAAGTCCTTGCATAATTTCATTGCGGTATTGCACGTTGCCCATTTCAAGCGCCGCACTGCCCACTTTCATTCCGGTTTGTAAAATAGAGCTTTGTGAAACACGTTCATTTGAGTGCTCTGCAATCACATGACCGACTTCATGGCCTAAAACAGTGGCAAGCTGATCTTGGTTTGTGGCTATTTTTAATAGCCCAGTGTGCACCCCAATATAACCGCCAGGCAATGCAAAGGCGTTTGCAGATTCATCTTCAAATACCACCACTTCCCAATTTTGAGATGCATATTCTGTAGGAAGCACGGCCACTACTTTTTCAGCAATGCAATTGACGTAACTGTTTACTTTTGGATCTTTATTTACCGGCTGCGTTTTTTTCATCTCTGCAAAACTGGCAGTGCCCATTTGAGTCATTTGCTGATCTGAGTAAAGCGCAATTTGCGTGCGCCCAGTTGGTGATGTTTTACAACCTGCTAATACTGCACTGGCTAGAACTACCAAAACCAATTTTTTCATTGTGTTACCCTAAAAAAGTTTGTTACTAAGTATAGAATACCAAACGCGGTGTTAGTTTAAAATCTTTGCTTTTTGCAATTAAACAAT